>NZ_JAOPKC010000049.1:0-1341 GCF_025517535.1 Halapricum hydrolyticum | reverse complement strand
GACGAAAACCCCCGCACAGCGTTGTCACTGTGCGAGGGTGATGTAGTATGAATGGGAGGCGGCGAACCGGATTTCCCAGAGGCTCGCGCACTCCAGTACTCGCCGGAACGCAGGCGGGCTTATCTGCCGTGTTCGGGATGGGTACGGGAGTTGCCCCGCCGCTGTGGCCGCCTTAACGCCGACTCGCGGACTCGAACCGCGATCAAACACCTGCGTCGGTCGGTTGACACCGCATGTACGTGCAATCCAGTTTCCGCCTGGACCCGTTTCCGGATCGTGCGTCCAGTCCAGTATGAATGGTGGCTTCGGCTATTAGTACTCGCGGGCTGAACGTCTCGTTGCCTCGACGCGTACACCCCGAGTCTATCGATCTCGTCTTCTACGAGTAGCCTCGGCGGTACCTCTTTTCCAGGTGGGTTTCGAGCTTAGATGCGTTCAGCTCTTACCCCGTGTCGCGTGGCTGCCCGGCAACTGCCCTCTCGGACAACCGGTACACCAGTGGCGACCACCCGTAGTTCCTCTCGTACTATACGGGCGTTCCCGTCAGGTACCATGACACCCCCAATAGATAGCAGCCGACCTGTCTCACGACGGTCTAAACCCAGCTCACGACCTCCTTTAATAGGCGAACAACCTCACCCTTGCCCGCTTCTGCACGGGCAGGATGGAGGGAACCGACATCGAGGTAGCAAGCCACTCGGTCGATATGTGCTCTTGCGAGTGACGACTCTGTTATCCCTAGGGTAGCTTTTCTGTCATTCATTGCCCGCATCGGGCGGGCTAATGAGTTCGCTAGACCACGCTTTCACGTCAGCGTTCCTCGTTGGGAAGAACACTGTCAAACCATCTTATGCTCTTGCGCTCTTCTCCGGGTCTCCGACCCGGATGAGATGGTCTTAGGGCGCGCTCGATATCTTTTCGAGCGCGTACCGCCCCAGTCAAACTGCCCGGCTACCGGTGTCCTCCGCCAGGAGTGAGAGTCGCAGCCACTAGTGGGTAGTATTTCAGTGTTGCCTCGGCGGCCCGCTGGCGCGGGTGCCTGCGTCACGGCTCCTACCTATCCTGCACACTAGCGGCCACGTCTCAGCGACAGCCTGCAGTAAAGCTCCATAGGGTCTTCGCTTCCCCTTGGGGGTCTCCAGACTCCGCACTGGAACGTACAGTTCACCGGGCCCAGCGTTGGGACAGCGAGGCTCTGGTTAATCCATTCATGCAAGCCGCTACTGAAGCGGCAAGGTACTACGCTACCTTAAGAGGGTCATAGTTACCCCCGCCGTTGACGGGTCCTTCGTCCTATTGTACTAGGTGTTCAGATACCCGCACTGGGCAGGATTCAGTGAC
>NZ_JAOPKC010000048.1:0-1373 GCF_025517535.1 Halapricum hydrolyticum | reverse complement strand
ACAGTAGTTGCCGATTCAAATTGCAGGATGTTCGCTGAGGTACGACGCGATCGTCGAAATCCGACTTGAGCCGGTTGTTCAAGCAGTGATTCGAGTAGGCGGTGAACGAGGAGATGAGACATTCACAGCGACTGTCAGTCTCGCCAGTATGGAGGGGCGTGCTGACCCGGGCGCCAGCCCGGGTCTGCCGCCCCGAGAGGTGGTTAGCCGTACATCACTGGCCCGAGGAAGAACCGAAACGTCGCCGTGGAAACCGCTGGTCTCGTTTTCACCCGCCGCTGCTCAGAGAGCAGCAAACACACCACGATCCACAGATTGTACAGCGCCACCGCGAACAGAAAGTAGAACAACCGCACCGCAAACACTGGCGACGTGGTTCGAGGCAGAAACTCACCGATCTTCCGGTAGGACGTTTCTATCCCCCACCGACGCCGATACGCTTGTGCGAGTGGCACCGCTTCATCCACCGTCCGTTCTCGATTCGTAATCAAACAGAGCGAGTCGTCGTCCCGCGAGTGGTGCGGGACGACGACGAGCGTCACCGGCACTCGCATCGGCGGCAATCGCTTTCTGACTAACTCGTAGTCAGTGACGAACGTCTCTTCGTCGTGTTCCGACAGAACCCGCTTGATCCCGCGTGTTTTGGGTGCGCGAATCACGAATTCTACGTCAAGGTCATTCAGTGCATCAACCAACTCGACTCGATACAGCCCTCGGTCACAGTAGATGCGAGTGATCGAGACGGCCTGGCGCGCCGTCTCGATCACGTCTCGGATGACCCCGACCAGTGACGGTGTGTCGGTCTGAGCAACGTAGTCCGAGGCGAGTGTAAATCGTGTTGCCGGGGAAACAATGCACAACGTGACGAAGACGTAGGCGAGGTTCGTTCCACGCTCCGGGTTGATCCGCGACACCATCGGCGTCTGGTCGGAGCCGTAATAGAGCCATTCGTGAAGATCGAGCGCAGCCTCCGCGGTTGTTGGAAATTGCCGTGCCCTCTTCGTCTGGGCGATCAACTGGTCGCGGACGCCATCGAACTGGGCGTCGATGGCGTCCGCTTCCATCGTTCCGAGATTGTACAGGAGTGATTTTGCGAGCGGACTCCGGTCTTCGAGATCGAGAGCGTCACCTCTGGCAAGTTGGAGGTGTCTGGCACTGGTGTTGGTGAACTCCTGTTCGAAGGCGCTCCGAGTGAGGACTCTGGCGAAGTCCTCACTCGGATAGGTACCGTTTGGCTTCGTTCCGAAGTCCAATGACGGATACAGCAACGATCCTGCGGCACGGCAGACCTGCCGTGCCTCGTCGGTAGCAACCATACTCATCGTACGCTGTCACCGGAGAAATCCGACTCTCAGCTACTTCGGCAACTACTG
>NZ_JAOPKC010000047.1:0-1932 GCF_025517535.1 Halapricum hydrolyticum | reverse complement strand
GCGGTCCATGGCCTCGTTCTCGCCGTCGGGCTCCATCCGCTGGGTGAGATCGCCGGCCGCACACTGCTGCATGATCTGGGCGTACTCGTCGGCCTTCTCTTGAAGATAATTCGACATCTCCATGGCCTCCGCTCGGGACACTTCCGCCTCCTTGCGGGCCTGCTCGGCCTCTTCGATCTGCTCGCTGAGCGCGTCGCGCATGTTGGCAAACCCCTGGTAGAGACGGCCGATCTGATCGTCACGTGGCGAGTACAGGTCTACGTCCAGGTTGCCTTCCTCCATCTCCTGTGCTTTCCCCTTCAGCCGGTCGACGGACTTCGCGGTGTTACGGCCGAGCACCGCGCCGAAGACGCCGATCAGGAGCACACCGACGAGCGTCGCCATCAGCGACTGATTCGACACAGCTTCCACGTCCCCGTAGGCGACGTTCTTGTTCGTGTGCACGAGTGCGACCCAGTCGAGTTCGATCGAATCCTGTCCGCTGAGCGTGACACTATCGACCCGTGACGCACCGACGACGTATTCCTTGCCGTCGAGATCGTACTGTCCGCCCTGGTCCCACTCGGAACCCGCAAGGACACCGCTCGCGGCTGTCGTGGATGCCTTCCCGACGCGTCCGTCGTCTTGTCCGCGAGCATCGACAATCGGCTGCCCCCACTGGTCGTACGTGTGGAGTTGGTCGTGGATGTTGCTGCCGTACCCTTCCATGATGATCCGGTTGTTCCCGTCGACGACCATCGCGACACCGGATTCCAGTCCACCGCCCAGCGTTCCGGCCGCGTATGCCTTCGTCGAGACGGCATAGACGAGTGCTCTGTCACCGTCTTCGACAGCAGTGCTGACGGGTGAGAGATACGCGACGTGGACGCCCTCGAAACCACTGCCCCCCTCGTCACTAACGTAGGCGTTAGTTTGCTTGACACTCGTCCCGCTACTCAGATCCTGGAGTTCGAGCGCGACTGTCTCGTTGAGGTCGGTCAACGCTAGCGTGTTGTTGCTGCTAGCATCTACGTACGCTGATCGAGCCCCGTCCGTCGTCGCAACGATCTCTTCGTTCGTAAGATCTACGTAGTGGATGACGACCTCTCCTGGCCAATCATCGTTTCTGGCAGTCTCGTCGCGTAACCACTCCTGTACTTCCTCGTCCGTCTTGTTCTCTAGCAGCCTGCTGATCTGCATCGCCTCCTTCGCGTCGTTCTCGACCCACGTCCGGACGCCGTCCGCGTCGCTCGCCGCGAGGTTACTGTACTGCTCGTTGACCTGGTTGTGAAACTCGTCTTTGACGAGTTCGGAGCCGGCGTATCCCGCCGCACCGACCGACAACCCGATTATCAGAAGTGCAATCCCGAACTTGATCGCAAAACTACGCCGGATGAACCCCGGTGTTAGCTTCCGTACGATTCCCATGAGTCCGCCGCCTGCTGAGCTCTCAGCTGATTCGTCCGGTTCACTGCTCATAGTTGATTTTCAACATTTGTCAAAGTCGTCTCCTGTTTCGATCCGAATGACACACCACATATGCTTCCGCCTGTCACGAGTTGATCAGTAGCCAGCGACCGTCCGCAGGACGCTCGCTCGACCGACCATAGGATCGGATTGATGCAGTCCCCAAATAAGATTTGCCATACAGTATCGCGTGTTGAAATGAGGATTTGGAACGCAATCTCACGTGTGGAATAGGCCATTGACCGACAGGCCGGGCACGCTGGACTATCCAGAGATATCGGCATCAATTGCCGCTACTATGCGAGACGGTCACTCGCCGCAGACCGAGAGCGTTCTAACAAGCTTCATATTCCCCGAGAATCCACTTCCAAGGTATGCGTAATAGACTCGACGACTGGTTTTCGGCGGACGCGGAGGGGTACAGCGATGCGTAACGCGAAAATCGTCTGTACGCTCGGGCCAGCGTCAGACTCGACCGAGGAGATC
>NZ_JAOPKC010000046.1:0-2086 GCF_025517535.1 Halapricum hydrolyticum | reverse complement strand
TCGAACACGCGCGTGCACGACAGAAAGTCCGTAATCGGCATCATCTGTCCTTGCTACCGCCTACGTCACGCTCCTACTTCAACGTGCAAAGCTGAGTAGTGAAGATAATTCAACTACACTATCAGAAGAGTCTGTTAAACAACATCATGGGCTGCCAGGGAGTTCCGCGAAACAGAATGATGGATTAGTCCCTGTTCCTGCTGGCGAGCGGGTTCCTGAATCAAAAGTTAAAGCACATGAGAAGGCGGGGCTGGATCTGGCATCACAACAGTCCGGGAAAGCACCAACAACAGTTGAAGGAAAGGGTAATGCCCCCAATCGACCGTTTCCTGAGGTTGATGGTTGGGCGGCAAATACAAACGCAGCACTATCTGATGGTGAAGAGTTCCAGTATATGATAGGAGATTTTGAGTGTCCTCCTAAGCCGGCGACTTACGACTCAAGTGTTGTTCATTTCTTTTTCCCGGCGTTTCAGAATGACGGCAGCCCAACGACTATTCTCCAGCCCGTGCTAGCTTGGAACTGGGGGACAAACACGGACTGGGAGCTTGCGGCTTGGTGGGGTCCAGATGACAATGGCAACTACCATCACAGTTCGTTTGTAGATGTAAAGCCCGGGGATACAATCGGTGGCTACATCAGCAAAAGGGACAACCAGTCTAGCGGAGGTTCTGATTGGTATATCGAGGTCAAGAATGAAAGAACAAACACGTACACTGACATAATTACTGATGTGCTGGATCGAGGTGAGTTCCGCTATGCATACACTGCATTCGAGCTCTACAATTTCACAGAAGGTCAATGCAGTAAGCTCCCCGATGACTGTGATTTCTCCAATATGTACTTCCAAAATGTGAATGGTAATGAAGTCACATTAAACTGGGATACTTGGCAGAAAGATATTGGATGCTACTTAGATGTATACGGAACATCCTCAGCAGATACATACTTTGACCAGACATATCTGTAGTCAAATATACACCATTCATATTAAACTCACAACCATATTATTACATATGTTATTAATATTTATGAATTTGACATACTTCACAAGTAGAACAGGAGTGATTTGCGACGATCTCCTATGAATACCAGTTCCTAAGAGGTCCGAAGAGAAATTAGACCTAACGAATGAGTTTTAACGAACCAATTGATATTCTAATAGTCATAGCCAAATTTTAAGTCACCACAAAGACTTTACTTAACCCAACCCCAGATACAGCCATGAATCGTCGAACCTTCTTACGAGATGTCACTACGGTAGGTTGTCTCGGTCTGATATCTGGTTGCCTCGGTACAGGATCGGTAGGAAGAGATCAGCAGGACACCACAACTTCACCTAAAATACAAAATTGTCCTACATTTGGATCTGATGTCGATAGAGTGGTTTGTGCAGACAGAGGTTCAACAAAGGATCAACCAGTGTTTATCGAGTCAGACGAACAACCCTTCACAGTCGTAACAACCAATCAGACGGTCGAAACTCTCGGTCTGACGCTCCACAATCAAGCGGATAATCAATTTGTCATCAACCCTGGTGCATGGGTAATTATGCGTCGGGGAGATAGTAACTGGAGTGAAAATGCGTCAGGTGAACGTACCGAACAATCGATTACAATCGGTCCAGAATCAACTCACAGGTGGTCACTCAGCCTGACATCCCATCCGACACCCTATACAGAAGAGAAGACATTTATTACGGCGAATCTTGAAGATGGGACGTATATCTTCGCAGTTTTCGGGAAACTTATACGTGGCGATCGAACCCGACGAATCGAATGTCAAGCGCAGTTCGAACTCGTTAAGAAGAAAACAACACCGACATCTTTAGAGGGATGACAGACGATGCCAGCGACCTCTCCCATTTCGTCTTCTTCGGCTCTGGTGAATCACTAGATGGCGTCGGCTTCGACCGTCAGAACTAGTGGAATGAAGTGGGAAACCGCCGATGCCTATGTCGAAGATTTCCCGCTTCACAAAGAAAGCGGTTCAGTTAGCTAAAAATGCTGTCGGTGGCCGAGGCGAAGTCGCCGCCCCCGAAGGAGGAGGCGGCTTCGCCGACTACGCTGTTGTGTCGCTGCACTGT
>NZ_JAOPKC010000045.1:0-4556 GCF_025517535.1 Halapricum hydrolyticum | reverse complement strand
GTGAGGCACGCCAACCAGAGAGATCACGCCTCACCTTGAACAAACGGGTGGCTCAAGCCTTTAATCCGGAGGTATGGCCTTAACCGAACACGGATGCACAGAGCACGTTCAGCCAGATGAGGTTGCCAAGTAGGACTCTTCAATTGCGGACTTACTGCACCTGAATGGTTTGCCAGACCAGGCATCGACTGTGGATGAATGTAGCAATTCGTCCTTCGCCATGTTATCGACATTCTCCAGATGGGGAAGTTGTGTCAGCGCGTACACGGCACCTTGTGAGTTCGAACCTTCGAACTCGCAATCTTTGTGGTGGCGATGTGAATCATCTACCTTCGGAATCGAATCTGTACCGTTTCCTCTGATAGAGATTGTTCCTTCTGCAGGATCGTTTCCTCTCATAGTTTCAGGACTGTACCTACAGTTTGCCACGAATTTCTCTACAGCCGGAACGAACCACTCGCGCTCGACGTCCCCAGCACAGTACACCATGATGTGTGCGTGAGGCGTTGCACGTTTTCTCGTTCCAGCAAATACTGCAAAGTAACCCCATTCATCTGAGTCGAACGGGGAATTCGGAGCGAGCTGAAGACGATATCGGATTTGAGCAATAGCCTCATCAAGCGCATCTCCGAGCTCATTCAGGAGTGACAATCGTCCGTCCGATGTTGGTGACGCTCTAAGCGACAGTAGAACTGTACTCGGGTTATCGTGCTGGTCCAGCCACTGTCGGTCCATTCCCATTCCTCGGTTGTACTGGTTCTTCGCGTAGTACTGGAGCCCCTTGTTGAACCCATGACGATTCTTCGAGGTGTTCTCTCCATACCGCTTCTCAATGTACTGGTTGACGGCGTCAATGGCCGTGAGTGGGCTCCCATCCTCGTACAGGTATCGAGCCTTATCGACGAGATCTGCAGAAGTGGCCATTGGTGCATGGAGATAATGGTAGTCTTCAGTCTCGGATTCGATCGGCTCTGGACCGCATCCGTTCTCTCGAGTTTCGGGCCGAGTGCTCCAGTCTACGGTTCTATCCTCACTGTTGGATTTGGTGGTGACACCAGCGCATTCTGGGTCTAGTGACCAGAGGTCACCGAAGAGATTACCTTGTTCTGGAACTTCGACGCTATCCGAATCAGACCCTTTCTCTTCTGCCAACAGTGTAGACGCAAAGTGTGTGGAAAACCCATTTGCTTCCGCTTGAGCCAGTACCTCCTCGGTTGGGATTCGGTCGCCTGGAGATGCACCGAGGTATTTTCCAGCCTCAACGATTAGTCGATTTAGCGTAGTACCCGACGCCTGGGGTGACGTGGAGGAAGAAACTGACATGCGACTTTCGATCCATTCGACGTGGCTCACACCTCATGCCCGAAGGAACTATTCTAACCAACGGACAGGTATTTATCAATGAACTGAAACCACGTCACTGGTTTCCGGTTCGATCGGAGAATATTCTTGAATAGGAATCAAGAGAAGAGTGTAGATCCGCAGTGCTGGCCACAAGCTACTCTGAAAGAACCTCGTCACAATCTTCTGCAAGGCTCTTGCCTAACATAGTGAAACAACAGACAGTCTGCGGATACTGCTACTAACTGACGTGCAAAATATAGAGGTTGAGTTCAGCATTTGGTCATCATTGGTTTCGTGCCGTTGGAGTGCCGATTCAACGATGAAACAGTAGATCCGACCGATGACGGTCTTTAGCGAGGTTCCAATAGATCATGACTGAAGGATCAGTAGTAGTGATGCCGGATGAGGTTATTAAACGAAGGAACGGCTATTCGATATCATGACAGTAAGTAGTAGTCAAATGAAGGAGCTACATGAGCTAACCGAGTACGAACGGTGGTCACTAACCCGTTTAGCGGAGTTGTCGGGGGATATTGATTTAGAGATATATACGGTTGATACTCTGGTTGAGAAGCCAATAGACGAAGAAGTTGCATTAGACGGAAGCCAAACTTCCTACAGGAGGGTGACCAGTTCCATCGGAGGTAGCGGAGTCAATCAAGTGATTAGTGACATTACTCCGCTCATATTCGCAAGCAGTTACAAATGCCTCGATCTCTTTGTCGAATGGTTTTTGAAGATTAACGGAAGGAGTTCCTCGGGTGCTTCTGATGATTGGCGATTCTCCGAGAAAATCTCTGAGATGGAGACACTTGATTTCGATGATACTCCTAACGTCCCTTCAATCTTTCAAACTGACGAACGAATACTTGAGGCAATCTCAAGTCTGTATATAGAACTCAAAGAATATCGACACTCAATCATTCATGATATGGATTTCGAGTTGAATAACTCTAAATTAATCGTCGAAAACGGGTCAGGTGGCTCCTATGTGTTCGGAGGCGAAGAGCTATTCTCGTTCGCTGGTGTAATCTCCGTCTCTATCGAAGCGATAATTTCTGACACCCACGATTACGTTACGAAGCGCCAGCTGACAACGATGTTGGATAATTTAACCGATATCCACGACGTTCCTCGTTTTGACCTGACAGGCCATGAAGCTCCTATCATCCGTTCGCAAATGGAGCCAGTCCAAAAGGACCCATACAGGTGGGAGCCTTTAACGAAAGAAATCTCACAAATCGCTCCCGTCGCGGAAGGTGATGAGAACTTTTGGCTGAATCTTGTCGGGCTTCATAATGGGGATGTTGTGAGCGAATGGATTATTCCCGGCGATGAGGTAACGGAGTCTCTGGAACCGGGATTCGATGTGTCTTCCGGTGACTTCCGGCAATATACTGTTTAGTGCCGTTTTAACGATAATCTGCTAGAAAGGACGATAGACGGCCTCTAGCGGAAATCGAGGTAAATTTTTTGTAACTGTTTGCATAGCTGGCCTCAATTGCGACAGTCAGATTGAATATCATGCAAGACTCGCGCCTTCCATCTTGCACAGCACTCCTAACAGAATGCAGAGAGAACTGTTTCGCTATCTTTGGTAAGAATCTTCTGCAAACTCAGATTACACTGGTGTCGCAGCTAAATCACGAGTGTCTCGGAAGTAATCGGGAACCCAATTCTCCGGACGGTCTATCGCCGACTATCTGAGCACTCAGGAAGCACTCAATAGTGGTCAACAGTCCAAAAGACTCAGGAGACGGGGGATCAATCTATTCAAATCTTTCATGTGTTTGTTTGATAATATTCCCGTCGAAATTCTATTCTTCTGCACCGCCACCATACCCTCTTTCGTCAGCCATCAAGTCCAGTGCATCTGACACGGTATGGTGGAGGCCCATTGCTGACGGACAAGATTGATGCTGAGAGTGTATTTCGTGTAAATGGCTAAGAACTTCGTCTGGAACACTGACTGTGGAGTAGTCCATGCGACAGGCAATAGATTGTTGGAGCAGTGACCTCGTTCTGATTAGGGGCCATCACTGACTCCGTGTAATCAGTAGTCGCCACGATCCATTTAAAGAATTAACCTAGTCAAGGTAATCACTTGGAAATTGAGCTTGAGTGCCCAGGATTTTCTCTAATTGGTTCCCCGTTTCGTGCATTTTGGCCTGTTTCCCATATTTAAAAAAAAGCACCTTTACTAGACCTCCACAACTGATAGATTGCGGGCGACTTCTTTCACGCGGATGGCTTTGTTGAAACTCTCTTTTACTGATAAGTTTCTTCGGTCGGGCTGAATACAGAGCGCGAATCTATCACCACTCAATTTATAAAGAATGATATAATTTAACCCAGTCATGAACAGGGACCGCGTAGGTACTATTTGGAAATCTGTTAGTACTGTTGGTGGTCTCAGTAATCATCCACATTCTCATGGACCGCTACGTGAAGAGTACGAAGGCATTCCTCACCCTTGCGCCTCACATCTACTGGACTACGGGCTTTATATCCAACAATGATTTCATGATCAGTGATTTCTACGGAATATACCTTGTTCACTTCTTCAAGTTTGGACTTGATATCCTCGCCAGTTGGACTTGTATTGGTGCCTTTCCCTTTCTGTCTTATCGATCTGAATAACTTTTCTGGTTTCTCGTAACTCGATACTCCTGCGACCGCTCTGCTTGTGTGAAACTTCAGGGCAACCTCTGCTTGACCTCGGTAGAAGTTATAATCATGGAGAATCAGCTTCACAAAGCCATTGGACCCATAATCATCTGCTTCCAGTTGCTCAAGTGCTTCTCTTACACCAGCCCGTATTTGAGTGATGTAGGATTGGGAACTGATGGCGATGGTAGTCAGCAAGAGGAGGATACTCACTGCCCACTGCCAATGCTGTCCTAACCAATCGAAGAGACTCATATGAGCATACGTCTCACCCCATTCTCATAAGATTACGACAGCCGTTGGCGTGGTATCACTCTGGAGTGACTGTACACAGACGATAGGAGAACGATGGACGACTGGCTAATGATGTCTATCGGTTGCTCTCACGCACGATTGCTGGACGCGATAAATCGATCCTCTATATCTCGCACGATCTTACTAACAGCTACTCAGCTTTGCACGTTGAAGTAGGAGCGTGACGTAGGCGGTAGCAAGGACAGATGATGCCGATTACGGACTTTCTGTCGTGCACGCGCGTGTTCGAC
>NZ_JAOPKC010000044.1:0-5419 GCF_025517535.1 Halapricum hydrolyticum | reverse complement strand
TTCGGGACAATAATGATCGTGGCGTCGATGACCTGATGGAAGAAATCGATCACCTGTTCGTTCATTCAACAGCTGACGCTAACGTGCAAAGCTGAGTACGTACAAAAACGTACTTAAGACAGGTAGCGAGTCGAACCAGCACAGTATCGAAATAGAGAGAGGAAAAATGAAAGTAATACGAAAGTCTGACTTCGACGACCTCGTCAACGGGCTCATAGAGTCCGATCCCCGTGAGGTCGTCGGCGTCCAAGACGACGGGACAAAATACGTCTTCAAGCCCCTGGAGCGGGCGGCGGACCTCAGCCTGGACTACGACGTGACGATGCTGTCGCCGAAGAAGTACTTCTTCCCGCAGAAAGAGCGGCTCGTCCAGTACAGGGAGTCCGAAGACGGATACGAGATGTTACGAGACTGGAGTAGCGAGGGGAAGATAATCGTCGGTGTTCACCCCTACGATCTGATCGCGATCGAACAGCTCGACAGGATCTTCATCGATACCCAGCAGGACGAACCCTACCGGCGAAAGCGCGAGAACTCGCTTTTGATCGGCGTCAACATGCAAGCCGTCTCGGAGTGGTCGTTCGCTGGGAGTATGGGGACCGCCGTCACTGACTCGGGGTTCGACCTCATGTTGACCGATCTCGAAGACCGGTACGCCGTCGAGATCGGGTCTCGGAAGGGGAGTAAACTACTCGAGGAGAGCCCCGTCCGAGAAGCGACCCTCGAAGAAGTCGACGAGGTCGAACGGATCACGGACGAACTCCCCGAGAAATTCGAGAAAGGGATCGAGTTCCCGCCGGAGAAACTCCCGTCGCTACTCGACGAGAACTACGACAACATGGCGGTCTGGGACGAGTACGCCGACGGCTGTCTCTCGTGTGGGACCTGCAACGTCATCTGTCCGACGTGCTACTGTTTCAACGTCGACGTCGTCGACTTCATCACCGACGACACTGGCGGGACGGTCCGGCGGTGGGACGGCTGCCTGCTCGAGGACTTCGCGGCAGTCGCAGGCGGCGAGAACTTCCGCGAGGAGACCGTCCAGCGCCACCGCCACCGCCTGATGCGGAAGGGCAACTACATCTACGAACGATTCGGGGACATCGCCTGCATCGGCTGTGGCCGGTGCACCCAGCACTGCGTGGCGGACGTCGCCGACCCGGCTGAAATCTACAACAAGCTCTGGAGGAGTACCAATGCCTAGCGAACCCACCGACGCCGAACCGAACTGGGTCCACTACGAACCCGAGGAAGCGACGCTCGTCGCGAAGACGACGTTCAACGAGATAGACACGGTGTTCGAGTTCGAACTCGAAGATCGGGACGAGCTCGGGCATGTGCCCGGCCAGTTCGTCCAGGTGTTCGTCCCCGGCGTCGGCGAAGCACCGTTCTCGGTGAGTTCCTCGCCGACGAAAGACGGCCCCTTCGAACTGTGCATCCGGAAGGTCGGCAGCGTGACGACGGCCATCCACGAGATGGAAGTCGGCGACACGCTCGGGATCCGGGGCCCCTTCGGCGAGACCTGCGATATCGAGACGTTCAAGGGGAACGACATGCTGTTCGTCGCAGGAGGCATCGGTCTCGCACCCTTGCGGTCGATGATCAACTTCATCCTGTATCACCGCGACTGGTTCCGGGACGTCACCGTCGTCTACGGCTGTAAGGATCCCACTGAGATCCTCTTCCCCGAGGAGATCGAGCGATGGCAGGAACGCGACGACATTCGTTTCGATATCACCGTCGACGAGGTCCCGGAGGGCGTCGAGTGGGACGACCACGTCGGCGTCATCACGACGCTGCTCCCGGGGCTCAAGATCGACGCACCGAACACCTACACGATCGTCTGCGGACCGCCGGTGATGTTCCAGTACGTCCAGGAGGAACTGGACGCCAAGGAGATTCCACACGATCACATTTACCTGTCGCTCGAACGCCGAATGCACTGCGGCGTCGGGCTGTGCGGGCACTGCCAGATCAACGACCTCTACGTCTGTCAGGACGGGCCGGTGTTCAACTACGAGGTTATCAAGGACCGGCCGGAGGCACTGTCATGAGCAAATCGACCAACATGAAACCCAGGGTGGCCTTCTTCGACTTCACCGGTTGTGAGGGCGACCAGTTACAGGTCATCAATCTGGAGGAGAAGCTCCTGGAACTGGTCGAGATCGTCGAGATCGCCAGCTTCAGAGAGGCATCGTCGGCCCACAGCGACGACTACGATATTGCGTTCGTCGAGGGATCCGCGACGACTCCCCACGACGCCGAACGGCTCGAAGAGATCCGTGAGAACGCGACGACTGTCGTCGCGCTCGGCTCGTGTGCGACCATCGCCGGAATCAACGCGATCCGGAACTCCCAGGACTTCGAAGCGGTCAAAGAGCGCGTTTACGGCGGCGAGGGTGACCTGTTCGAATCCTGGTCGGAAGCTAAGCCCATCGGCGCGGTCATCGATGTCGACTACGAGATCCCTGGCTGTCCAATCGATCGCCAGGAGTTCCTCCGCGTGCTCACCGACCTGGTCCGGGGGCGGGAACCGAAGATGGTCAACTACCCTGTGTGTCTCGAGTGCAAACTCAACGAGAACACCTGTGCGTACCTGCGCGACGACATTTGCCTCGGTCCGGTGACCCGGGGCGGCTGTAACTCCATTTGCGTCAACGGGGGGACGCGATGCTGGGGCTGCCGCGGTCTCGTCAAGAACCCCAACGAGAACGCCGCCTGCGACGTGCTCGAAGAGCACGGTCTCACGACGGACGAGGTGATGAACTTCTACAATCTGTACTTCGGCTGGCAGCGGACCGAGGAGGTGGTACAATGACCGATATCGAGATCAAAGAGGAGTACGTAACGCGCGTCGAGGGACACGGGAATATCGTCGTGAACGCCGCTAACGGCGAGGTCGAGAACTGCGAGTGGCAAATCGTCGAGTCACCGCGATACTTCGAGTCGATGTTCATCGGCAAGAACTACGAAGCGGTGCCACACATCACCTCGCGCATCTGTGGGATCTGCTCGGCGAGTCACGTCAACAGTTCCCTGAAGGCCGTCGAGAACGCCATCGGCGTCGAGATCTCCGAACAGGACAGGAAACTCCGGAAACTCTCGCTGAACGGCGAAATGGTCCAGAGCCACGTCCTCCACGTCGGCTACCTGGCCTTGCCGGACCTCGTGGGATCGAAGTCGGTCCTGCCACTGGCTGCCTCCCACAGGGACGAAGTGGAAACCGTCATCCGCCTCCACCGACTCGGGAACGAACTCCTCGAGACGACGGCGGGGCGGTCGGTCCACACCGAGCGGCTCATTCCCGGCGGGTTCTCGAGAATCCCGAGCGAACGGGACCTCGAAGACCTCAGAGGGAAACTCGAAGGTGCGTGGGACGATCTCGACGCCGTCGTGGAGTTTCTGGGGACGCTGACCGACGAACTGCCCGAGTTCGAGCGCGAGACGGAATTCATCTCGCTGACCCATCCCGACGAGTACGCGCTCCTCGACGGTGTCATCTACTCCTCTGACACCGGCGAGATGCGAAACGAAGACTACGAATCCATCGTCAACGAGTACATCGTCCCCCAGTCCTCGGCGAAGTTCACGAAGCACGCCCGCGAGTCGTATTTCGTCGGCGCGCTGGCGCGGGTCAACAACAACTTCGACCAGCTGTCACCGAAGGCAAAAGAGGTCGCCGCAGCGTTCGGGCTAGAGCCAGTCTGTCACGATCCGTTCATGAACAACGTGGCTCAGGTCGTCGAACTCGCCCATCTGTTCGAGTACTCCATCGATCTCATCGACGAGTTGCTGGACGCCGGGCTCGAACCGCAGTCGGACTACAACCGGCCGGACATCACCCCGGAGGACGGCCGCGGCATCGGTATCGTCGAAGCACCGCGCGGCATCCTGATCCACGACTACACCTTCGAGGATGGCACGTGCCGGAAGGCGAACTCGGTCATCCCGACCAACCAGAATCACGCCAACATCCAGCACGACATGGAGGCGTTCGTCCCGACGATCCTTGACGAGGACGAAGCGGAGATCACTCGCAAACTCGAGATGCTCGTCCGGGCCTACGACCCCTGTATCTCCTGTTCGACGCACTACCTCGAAGTCGAGTTCGTCGAGGGATGATCCACGGCACAGCGACCGAAGAGACCGCTGTGGCACCGTCACGCGGCTTCGAAAAATCGATCCGGAACGCGATCTAGTCGTCGGCGACAGCGCCGTCGTGTCCGATCTGTTCGACTTCGATGGAGCCAGTGAGCTCCGTGTACGGGTACGGCATCCCGATCCCTTCCGCGTCGAACCGCCGCTTCACGTTCTCGACGAGCTGGTGTTTGACGCCGCCGGCACCCGTTTCCTGTGGGTTGATCCACACGCGACCGTTGAGGACGACCGCGGAATCCGCGAGTCCAGTGACCGGGGCGGCCGGTTCCGGATCGTCGAGGACGCCGTCGATTTTCGCTGCCTCTTCGAGAATGATCGACCGGGCGTCTTTGATGCTCGCGTCGTATTCGATCCCGAAGTCGAAGGTGACCCGGCGCGTCTCGTTCGCCATCGGGTTGGTGACGGTGCCGTTCGCCAGATCACCGTTCGGGACGGTAACCTGCTCGTTGTCCCACGTATCGAGTTTCGACACGCGGAGGTTTATCTCCCGAACGACCCCGCCGTTGCCGTCCCATTCGATGTAGTCGCCGACCTCGAAGGGCTTGTCCTTGATGATGAAGATACCGGCGATGAAGTTCTCCACGATGTCGCTGGCGGCGAAGGCGAATCCGAGCGCGAGGGCGGCGAAAATCGTCGCGAACGCCGAGAGGATGACCGGGAACCCGGCGACGACCGCAGCGATGGCGACCGCCCCGAAGACGGCGATCGTTCCGGCGATACTCGACCCGACACTCACGATCGACGGCGAGAACTCCCGTGCGTTGAGCGCCCGCTTGGTCATGCGGACGAGGATCGGTTTTCCGACGAGATAGAGAATCAAGAACGTTACAACGAACGACAGCACCGTGATCCCAAACGAGACGAGCAAGTCGCCGTACTGTGTCGTGAATTCGTTGATACTGGTCGGAAACCCCTGCTGTAACACTGGCAACATCACGGATGCTTGGTTGGATTGAAATGTGTTAATGTTTTTGCCGATCACTCGCACTCTCGTCGGCAGCTACCAACATCCTCCACACGGCTAAAGCCGATGGGCTTTCGCCTCGCTACCGCTGCAATCTCGAATCGTATATTTCAACCCCTGGACACTGCCGGCCAGTCCGAGATATTATTTGCCACGGGTGACACAGACACCCGCATGACACGGCGAACGCTTTCACAGCGCTCTTGTGTAGAGGATTGTTGGTCAGTTCTCAGCAGTAGCTGGAGTTCACAGCAGGCAAGGGTGGCGCGACCGCGCCACCCGACGAACGATGATGCC
>NZ_JAOPKC010000043.1:0-6829 GCF_025517535.1 Halapricum hydrolyticum | reverse complement strand
CGTGACGTCGGTGTTGACGTAGACGGCCTCTCCACCGTCGCTCTCGATCTGTTCGACCGTGTCCTGTCCGCCCTCGTCGTCGACGTCGGCGACGACGACCGACGCGCCGCTTTCGGCGAACTCGACAGCTACTTCTCGACCGATGCCTGACGCGCCACCCGTGACTGCGGCAACACGGCCGCTGAAATCAAAACTGCTCATGCACGTTAGAACATGTAGCCCTAGTATTTGGAGATTTGGCAACCACTTTTTCCTGCGTCGGGTGTCCTCGGGCCTGCGGCCCTGCGGGCACCACTCCTTGGAAAAACGTGGGGAAAAACTACCTGCGGCCTTCTTTCAGTCGGCCGCAGTGAAACGCGCCTCCGGCGCGTATGCTAGTCTCTCACCGCCTCTTCACAGTTTGCAATCACGTTTTCGTCCTTTGGGTGTCCTCGGCTCGCTTTCTCAGGGAAGTTCCTCGGTCACGTCGACGAGTTCCACTTCGGTCCGCCAGCGATACAGTCGCCCGTCCCGGTCGAACAACTCGAAGACGCCGTCCTGCATCCAGCCGAACGGGTGTTCCTCGTCCTCGTACTCTCGCTTGAGAACGTGACTCTTGGAGAAATACTCGGTCGTGCCCACGAGTAGCCCCTGTTCGACGAGGAAATCGCTCGGTTCCTTTTCAGCGACGCCGACGAGGTAGGTGACGATATCGGCGATCAGGCAGAACTTCTGGATGCTGTTGTCCCACTCCCCGCGGATATCGACCATCCGGAACGCGTAGGCGTCCTGGCGACGGTTGAGGCGGTCGACCACCAGGTTCAGCCGTCGGATCGGCTCGCGGTCGTAGTTCCCGAGCACGAAGTACGACCGGTCGCTCTCGTAGACGGGCGTCAGCTCGCTCAGTGCGTGGAGGACCTCCTCGTTGTCCGCCAGCGAGATCTCTTCTTCCTCGAGCCGATCCTTGGCACTCGTGAGGACGTCTTCGGGGACGGGCGGCTCCGCATCGGGCATGTCCGCTTTTTCTCGGGGTCGTCTGATATGGTTTCTGGCACAAACCGCCAGCTCCGTACTTCTTTGATTCACTCTGAGGTAGCTTACTCTGGAGTAATTTACTCTGGGGTAAACTACTTGTCGCTGGGGCGTATACTGTGACGTATGAGTACTGAACTGGCGGCTGCGTCGGGCATGGAGTCCCGCGAACTCGTCCATTTCGTCACCCAGCGGACGCGGTTCGCGCTCATCCACAACATCCTGCAACATCCCGAACAGCTCCCCTCGATGTACGAACTTGAGCAACTCAACCCGAGTGTGAGCGAGGCGACCGTCTACAAGCACGTCCAGAAGTTGATCGACGCCGGCATCGTCGAGGAAGTCACGCTGGACGACGATCAGCGCCAGCAGGGCTACCCCTGGAAGTTCTACGGCCTCACTGAGGACGGTCGCGAATTCCTCGCGGAGCACAACTTGCTCGCCGCCGAGGACACCCTCCAGCGGATGTACGAGACCATCTCCGACAAGCCCGAGAAGATGGTCAAATACGAGCAGGCGCCTCGGCCTTAGCCACCTCTTTCGCACCCACTTTTTACTTCGTCGGGTTTCCTCGCTCGCTCCGCTCGCTGCGGGAACCACTCCTCGCAAAAACTTGGGGAAAAACTACCTGCGGCCTCCTTTCAGTCGGCCGCAGTGAAACGCGCCTTCGGCGCGTATGCTAGTCTCCGACCGCTCCCTCGACAATCGCAATTCCCTCGTCGATGTGACGGGCACGAACACCTTGATCAGGTCTGCCACTCTTGTGCCTCTACAGCACCCGATCGACCACAGTCGACAACTTCGCTTCGAGTTCGGACGCCTGGAGGATCCGGATCGATCGCTGCTCGTCCAGCGATGCAGTCTTCGTGTCTTCCAGGTCTTGTACCACGAGCACACCGTTCCAACCGGCTCCGAACGCTGGGTCGTCGTAGACGAACGTCTCGTCTTGCTGGAGAAAGGCCAGATACTCCAGCGTCTCTTTAATACCCCCTCGGATCGTCTCGGGACGCGTCGAATTCTTGACTTCCGTGATCAGGTACTCGCGTCGGTCGTCAGAGGTCACCTCAAGAACGATCACGTCAGGGCGGCCCGTCGCGTCGGAGAACTCGTCGTCGACGAAATACGTGTTCGCGACGCGCCGTGATTCGCGCTGAATGAGTTCCGTTCTCGAAAGGTCTTCGCGGTCTTTCTCGGAGACGTCTGAGAGGAATTTCAGTCCCCGATCACGCCCTGAACTGTTGTGATACAGGACGACTTCGGTGCCATCCTGCGAGAGTCGTGCTACTTCCTGTCTCGCAGACTCTATCGTCCGCATTTCGAAGCGATCGTCGCTCAATTCCTCGATCGCCGCGACGTACCGGAATAGCACGTACAACTCGAACAGTGTCTCGTCGTCATCAGGCGTGATCGCAGTCGTCTCAAGCAGCGATCGGATTGCGGCCTCATCACCGTCGAGACTCCGTTCGTATTCTCGCAAGAGGCGGGCTGCGGTCCGGTATAGCTCACTTCGAGAATCGGCGGCACGCTGAAGCATTCGTGGGGTCGGCTCGTAGCTCGCAGGCGATCGGATCCGGCGAACGTGGACGTTCCGTTCGAACAGTTCCCGCATCCGCTCGATCAGGTCTGTACTCTCACGCCATCGATCGGTGATCCACTCGTAGTCGCGACGCAGGTACGGCTCGGACTCGTCGAGCGTCGTGTAGATAATCGATAGCAGGCGTTTCAACACGAGGTTCTCGTCGATGTCGTAGCTTTCTGTGCGGTGCTCACAAACGAACAGGGACCGGTCGTCGGGATTGCGAGAGTGGCGGGTCCGAACGGTCTTTCCCCAGTTGATACGACCGTCGACGCTGCCGCGGGTGCGCCGAGAGGTGTTCTGCGTCTGGGTTTTGATACGGCGGAGCTGCTCGGGGAGCGACTCGACGAAGTCGACGACAGTGGGTCGGAGAATAAAGTGCAGTCTGACGAGCTGCTCGTAGTCGTGAAACCGCTCGTCGAGTGCGTCCGGTGCGATCTCCGAGACGACGTGACGCTCCGGAAAGGAACCGTGCATCACGTACGCCAGAACGTCCTGAGTGAGCTCGTCGAGGAGTTCGTTCCTATTCATCGATTGTGACCTGTAGCACGTCCGCAGCGAGACGACCCAGCCGCGTCTCATCGACGTCGTCGACGGCGGCGAGTTGTGCAACGATCCGTTCGCGACGTGGCACCCCCTCCAGCTGCGGGAAGACGTAGCTCCCTACGGCCTCGGTAAGCGACCGCTCCAGCGAACTAGGTGTTGCCGTGACGTGTGCGAGCATGTCCTTGATGATCGCCGGGCCGATCTTGCGGTCGTCGACGGCGTTGTTCGTCACGTACCACACGTCGCCAACCGCCTCGCGAACGTCTGACTCGACATTCATCCCCCAGGTCTTCGCGTACGTATCGACGAGCGCAGCCCGTTCGTCGTCGTCTTCCGGGATCGTGGGCGCGTCGACGTACACGAACGCGAACCGTCGCATGAACGCGTAAGACATCTCATACAGCGAGGTCTTGTCGTAGCTGTTCATCGTCGCGATGAGTCGCCAAGATTCTGGCACAGCGTACTGATTGGGTGCAAGCTCGCTATCGATGTCGCTCGCGGGCAGCAGTTCGATCTCCTCGCCCTCACGAGTGAACGGCAACGTCACTGCCTGGCCCGAGAGAAGCGTGAACAACTGTCCGAACGACTTGTCGATGTCCGATCGATTGATCTCGTCGATGATCAGGATCTCGTTGCGCTGGCCGTCCTGTCGCTTGAAACACCGGAGGATCTGTCCGGGCGTGAACGACAGATCGTCACTTTGCTCTTCCGGCATGTACCCGCCGACCGTCTCGAACGTTGACCAGTCTGCCGTCGCGGTCGTCGTTTCGAATCCGGTGAAAACGTCGGGGTTCCGCGCTGCGAGATGAGACGCTACGAGCCGTGCGATCTCGGTCTTGCCAGTTCCTGGCGGTCCGGTGAGAACGATGTGCTTGCCGGCATCCAGTGCCGCCGTGATCTGCTGAGCGATCTCCGCGGCACGATCGTCCGGAAAATACAGTTCCGAGAGTACGTCTGGATCGACATCGAAATCCGGTTTGCCGTATAGATCGAGCTGTTCGTCCGTGTGCGTATCGCCGTAGACGAGCGATTCGACGGAGCCGTATCGACCGCGGATCCCGCCCACGCCCATCTCGTTGAGCGGCGAGAAGCCGAGTGGATAGTCTCGATCGTATCCAGCCAGTTCGTGTATCTCAGAGGAGTCGACGCCGAGTTCGACGGGCGCGTCGAGATAGATCAGACAGACCCACGGCTCGTCCGGCTCGTGATTGGGCCAGATATCGCGGCCGATCCGCTCGCTCTGTTCCGTGGCCTGCACTTCGGCAGCGTACTCGTAGAATCCATCGCGGTAGAAGAATAGGAAGTCACCGGGAGAGACTTTCTTCCACTTCCCCTCGATTGTCGACTTCGTTCCCCATAGACGGACCGTCTCGCCGTCGACGTCTGTTTCCGCATGTGGGCGAACCTGATCGGCTGAGACGCCGTCGAGGACCGTCCGCCGGAAGTTGTCGGCTGCGGCCTCGTTTCCGATCGGCGCGAGAAAGACGTCTGGCCCCGAGTAGGTCATGGCCCGAACATGGATCCACTGATGGATAAAACATCTAGAGAGACGTGGGCTATACGTCGATCGTGTCCGACGATTTATCACTGAATTCGCCACCAACCGGAAGTGATGAACTTGCGTCGACATCCGACTGCTCGGTGTGAGTGCTGTGACAGTTGGCTATGGTACGGTCTGAAATCGGAGGGAAGCGGCTGGAAGGTGCTCTACAAGTGCCAGACAGCAGGATGCGAGGGCGAGGTCGCCACTTCGTTCATCGACATGGCGTCGGTTTCGAGTCGTGACGAAGTATACGAGCGTGCTGAAGATATCGGTCGGACGCTGTGACTCCGAGAAGAGGTGTGTAACCGCTATCCACCGTATGACGATTGATTACGTCCGAAATTCGAGATATGCCCTATCACACGATTGAGACTCCCGACCGCTGTTCGTCCCACCCGCACATCCCTCGGGACGAATAAACGGTGTTTAAGTCAGGCCAACCAATAGGCCAGAGCATGGACGAGCGAACCTACACCGCGGAGGCCGAGCCCGGCGACGACGTAACCGTCAAAGGTTGGGTGCACGAGATCCGCGACCTCGGCGGCATCGCCTTCATCATCGTACGGGACACGACCGGCAAGATCCAGGTCAAATTCGAGAAAGACGAGATGGACGACGACCTGGTCGAGACTGGTCTGGGCGTCCACCGCGAGAGCGTCGTCGCGGTCACGGGCGCTGTCGAGGAAGAAGAGCGCGCCCCCACCGGCGTCGAGATCGTCCCCGAGTCGGTCGAGGTCATCGCCGAGGCCGATCCGGAACTCCCGCTGGATCCCTCCGGGAAGGTCGACGCCGAACTCTCGACGCGGCTGGACAACCGGACGCTGGACCTGCGCAAGCCCGAGGTCAAGGCGGTCTTCGAGATCCGCGCTGAGGTCCTCCGGAGCGTCCGGGAGGCCTTCCGGTCGGTCGACGCGACCGAGATCAACACGCCCAAGATCGTCGCCACCGGGACCGAGGGCGGGACCGAGCTGTTCCCGATCACCTACTTCGGCCGCGAGGCGTTCATGAACCAGAGCCCGCAGCTGTTCAAGCAGCTGATGGTCGGCTCCGGCCTGGAGCGGGTCTTCGAGATCGGCCCGATCTTCCGCGCCGAGGAACACAACACGCCGCGACACCTCAACGAGGCCACCTCGATCGACTTCGAGTCGGCCTTCTTCGATCACCAGGACGCGATGGACGTCTGCGAACACGTCGTCAAGTCCGCTTACGA
The DNA here is from genome assembly GCF_025517535.1 of Halapricum hydrolyticum. Classification (NCBI taxonomy): domain Archaea; kingdom Methanobacteriati; phylum Methanobacteriota; class Halobacteria; order Halobacteriales; family Haloarculaceae; genus Halapricum; species Halapricum hydrolyticum. The sequence goes on along the minus strand of NZ_JAOPKC010000043.1, from coordinate 943 downwards.
GGGCGTCGCCGAGAACTGCGGGGCCCAGCTCGAAGCGCTCGGCCTCGAAGACGAGTTCGAAGCTCCCGACGGCGAGTTCCCGCGGCTGACCTACGAGGAGGCCATCGAGCGGATCAACGCGACGGGCGAACTCGACGAGCCGCTGGTCTGGGGCGACGACCTCTCGACGGAGGCCGAGCACGTCCTCGGGCAGGCGGTCGGCGAGCACTACTTCATCACTGATTGGCCCAGCGAGATCAAGCCCTTCTACATCAAGGATTACGACGACGACGAAGAGATCTCGACGGGCTTCGACATGATGCACCCGTCGATGGAACTGGTCTCGGGGGGCCAGCGTGAGCACCGCTACGACCACCTCGTCGCGGGCTTCGAACAGCAAGGCCTGGACCCGGAGGCCTTCGAGTACTATACCAAGATGTTCAAGTACGGCATGCCGCCCCACGCCGGCTGGGGGCTGGGCGCCGAACGGCTCGTGATGACTATGCTCGGGCTCGACAACATCCGCGAGGCCGTGATCTTCCCGCGAGACCGGCAACGGCTGAGCCCGTAGCGAGACGCGAACGAAGTGAGGGTCTCGAATGCGAACGGGACGCAACGCGACCCGTGAGCAGAGCGAAGTCGCTGGGAGCCAGCGAGACGAACGGAGTGAGTCTCGCCAGATCGCCAGCGACTCTCTCCGTAGAGTCGCTCGATCTCGCCGCGGTTCAAGATCGTCGACGTCTGAGTCCTCGAGGAAGACGTTGAGAGCGCACAGGAACAGCGAGCGAAGCCAGCCGTTTCACTGCTGGCGAACACAGCGAGCCAGCAGGTGTTTGAAGTTGCAAGGCTAAAACCTCGCCTTCAGCAGTAGTTGCCGAAGTAGCTGAGAGTCGGATTTCTCCGGTGACAGCGTACGATGAGTATGGTTGCTACCGACGAGGCACGGCAGGTCTGCCGTGCCGCA
>NZ_JAOPKC010000042.1:0-6881 GCF_025517535.1 Halapricum hydrolyticum | reverse complement strand
GCCTTTCGGACGTCCCCTTCGTTCCACTCCAGCGCGGCGGCGGGGACGAAATCCCCGGCGAACGACCCGAACCCATCGACCGACTCGCCGTGGAGGAACCGCCGAAGCATCCTGGCCGCGTCGATACCCGCGTCCTCGGCGACCGTCACGGGCCGCTCTCTGGCGGGGCCGAGCAACGTGGCCGTCGGATCGCCGAAATACGCCCCGCCCCACGTCGAAAGCGCCTCGTAAAACGGGCCGATCGCCAACGACCAGTAGGCACCCAACGGAGACGTGAAGCCGTATTCGACGCCGCTGTCTGCGAGCGTGTCGGCGACGACGTGCGACCAGCGTTCCCACGACAGGGGCTCGCTCCCCCAGTTTGCCCCTGCGGGGTCGTAGCCGGCGGCCTCTGTGAGGTCGCGACGGTACAGGACTGTCCGCATGTCGACGCGGAGCGGAATGCCATACCGGTCGCCCGTCCCCTGCGCCCGGTCCGAGCGACTGGCCGCCCAGAAGGACTCTGACTCGACGGGCGCCAGCACCTGGTCCGGCAGCCGTTCGGTGAGGTTTGTGAGGAGGCCCCCTCTGTGAAATTGTTGCAGCCAGCTGTCACGGATGACCAACAGGTCCGCCGCGTCGGAGCTTCTCTCAAGCTCGCCTACAAAGTCATTCATTGTCGGCTCGGCTTCATAGTCGTCGTCGATGTGGAACATAACATCCACGTCCCGGGAGAGACCACCGTGCTCGTAGAGGGCCATTTTGACGGTGTCGGCGGGGAAGCCGGCTTCGACGAACACGCCCAGCGTGTCGCTCTCGGTCCCATCGCCGAGTGTCGCCCCCAACTCGCCGCATCCGGCCCCGACTGCCGACGTGCCCGTGGCTGCCAGCCCGGCCACGAAGCGCCGCCGACTGACTCTTGATCTCGCCGAGGCTGACTCGGACTGGCCACGTCGACTCACAGTGTCTCACCACCAGACCACAGCTGTTCGGATGCCATCACCATCCCTTAATTTTGTAACTATAAAAACAAATATCCACCGGCTCGTGCAGTTGATTGGCCCGACTGGCGACGCTCTTCTCGACGTCTTCGCAGTGATAGTTGTCGCCCGGACTCTTCCCCGCGGATTCCCGCGATCGCCAGCTTCAGACTTCCGGGCCGTAATACGGGTAAAGGAATGGCCCACCGGAATCGATTTTTATAACACCAACATCACACTCAAACCGGTGCCTGCGACCACATTCGCCGTCTTTTCACGTAATTTCGCCGTCGATATGTGAGAGGATCAGTGAGGCTCTCGACCATCGCGTTAAGTTTGGCGTGAGTTGTGGTAGACGGCGAAGGCTTCGAGCCAGTCTTGAGCTGTCTCTAGCTCGATATGGCTAAAACTATTCGCGAACGATGAGGTTCGTCGTTCTACCTCCCAGAAGACACGTTCGATGGCATTCCGATTTCCGTGTGCAAGTATCTGAAATCGGTAGCCATCTTCGGCCAGTACTGGCCCGAGGTAGTCGGCGTCATCGACGAGAAATAGCACACCATCAAGCTGATAGCGGCGGTGAAGCTCGGCCAGAAACCACCGCGTCGTCTGTTTTGTCACCGTCGGAAACAGACTGACGTGGAGGATTTCGTTCGTTTTGGGATCGACAGCGCCGTACAGCCAAACTCTTGACCGTGCAGGCGGGTCATCTTCTCGTCAACCGCAAGTTGATCCGCAGTGACTGTCGAGAGTGGCTGTAGATCTGCCTTGTGAACCCACTCGTGGATTGCCACGTGACTCCGTTGGACTCCTAACTCATCGATAAAACGACTTTCATCCCGTAATGACATACCTGCTAAGTGACATCGGATGCCCACTTGAATCGCCCACTCGGGAGTCCGCCGCCGCTCCACAAACGACAAATCTATCCACGTGATAGCATCGCTGAGGCGTTCGGTATCGAGCATGGACACGCAGAGATCGAACGCCTCATTCTCTAAGTTAACGCGACCCTCTCGACAGGGTCAGTACTAAATAGAGGCCCTGTACTGAGCACTCAGAGGAGACTGCTTCTGGGGTAACTCCGTGCAAGATACGCGCGGTATATCTCGCACGACTGAGTTGACCGATCCATCGTCTGTCAGTACCAGTGTGACCGACTCAGGGGTTGTAGTCGTCACGGGAACTTCATTATTTCTCTACCTAAGTTCAGAATTATATGATAGAAAGTGCCTGCAATTTTAACTCCACGAGTCACAGTGCGAGACCTAACGCCACGAAGAAAACTCCCATAAGTCCGACAGCATACGAGTACAACCATGCTCGCGTGCGCTGTTTGTCTTTTGCCCACTGTGGCGCACGCTCAATATCTTTAAAAGCCACCCACGGTCGTGCCCGTGAGAGCGGATCGCTGGCAGTGTAGACAGCAAGGGCAATCAGAAAAATGCCGAGCACAAGCGCAGCGAGATTCATACATGATATTACAGTTAGATGCTCAAATTTTTGTCGCCCGCCCTGACTCGGTCTCGCAATTACTGCTACGTCCACGCCGACCTGTGATCGAACTCGCTCGACTCGGGTGCGGGCCCGCATAATGCGCAGATGTCCAAGCCCACGCAGTTGCCTTGAGATCGCCGATCGAGGTTCTTCCGGTCCACAGCTATACAAACCCGACCGCCCACTGCGGTCGTATGCGCCTGGTCGATACGCACACCCACGTCTGGGGCCCCGATACCGCCGAATTGCCCTGGCACAGTGCCAATCTCCCCCCGGAGTGGTCCGGTCCGTACCTCCACACAGATCTCGTCGCCGACATGGATGCAGCCGAGGTTGACGAAGGAGTGTTGCAGCCGACGACGATCTACGGCCGCGACGAACGGGCCAACGAGTACACGCTCCGGGCAATCGAAGCCCATCCCGAGCGGCTGTGGGGCGTCGGTGTCATGGAGTACTTCCAGGACGAACCCGACCTCCGACAGGCTGTTCGCCGCGTGACCGGTCACGAACGGATGCTCGGGATTCGGTTTCATGCCGCCTTCGAGTATGGGGAGACGCCCGGGAAGATGGATCGACAGGCGGACTGGATCGCCGACGACGCGCTCGACCCGCTGTACGACGAACTCGCCACGCAGGAGGCAGCCGTGTTCGTCCTCTCGAAACCCGAACAGTACTCCATGCTCGCCACACTCGCAGCGGCCAACCCCGATGTCACGTTCGTCCTCGAACATATGGGCTGGCCTGATGAAGGGATGGGCCCCGACGAAGCGCCCTGGACCGATATCGAGACGCTGGCAGAGTACGAGAACGCCTACGTCAAGGTGAGTTCGGTCCCAAGGGCGTCGGGGGACGCCTGGCCCTACGAGACGGCCGGGGCGTTCGTCCAGAAACTCCTGTCGTGGTTCGGCCCCGAGCGGCTCATGCTCGGATCGGATTATCCCTGGCTGGACGACTGGGCATCCTATCGAGAGTGCCTCTCCTGGCCGGAAGCCGCCGAGTACCTCTCAGCCCGGGATCTGTCGTGGCTCTCCTATCGGACGTTCGAGACGCTCCGGGAGTGACGCGGGTGCTTGTTGTACTATCCTCCACGAGAGCATCGCGATCACGACAGTGTGGACGGACTCCTCTGCCGACGAACGGACGCGAGGAGTCCAATCGCGACCATCTTGGTCACGGGAATACTCTTAGCTCTCCGTGACAAAGGTACACACATGGGAACGCGACCGGCATCGACGCCGAGCTACAGGCGCCTGTCGGAGGCTGACTTCGACGCGCGCGTCCGGGCGCTGTGGCGACGCTACGAGGACTGCGACCTCTGCCCGCACGACTGTGGGGTCGACAGGACTGCCGGCGAGACCGGTGCCTGTGGCGTCACAGACGACGCGCTGGTCGCCTCGTACTTCGACCACCACGGCGAGGAGTCCGTCCTGCGCGGCCACAGCGGCAGCGGAACGATCTTTCTCGCGGGCTGTAACCTGCACTGCGTCTTCTGTCAGAACTTCGATATCAGTCAACGACTGCAGGGCGATCCCGTGGGTCCCGAGGAGATCTCCGAGATGGCGCTCGAACTCCAGGACCGGGGCTGTCACAACGTCAACTTCGTCACCCCGACACACGTTGCGCCCCACCTCGCGGCCGCCGTCCGGATCGCCCATGATCGCGGTCTGAAGGTCCCGATCGTCTGGAACTGCGGCGGGTACGAGCGGGTCGACGTGCTCGAGTTGCTCGACGGGATCGTCGACATCTACATGCCGGACGTCAAGTGGAGCGACAGCGAGGCTGCCGTGGAGTACTCTGGGGCACCCGATTACTGGGACCGCGCCCGCGACGCACTCCGGGAGATGCACCGCCAGGTCGGAGACCTTTCGACGGACTGTCGCGGCATCGCGACAGACGGACTACTCGTTCGTCACCTCGTGATGCCGGGCCACGTCGAGAACACGAAAGGCGTCCTGGCGTTTCTCGCCGAGGAGATCAGCCAGGAGACGTACGTCAACCTGATGGACCAGTACCGGCCACACTACCGGGCACGGACGGACTCGCGATACGAGGAGATCAACCGGCGGGTGCGTTCCGAGGAGTACCAGGAGGTGGTGGCGTACGCGCGCGAACTCGGGCTTCGACTGGCCTGATCGGCTCCGGCTGGCCTGATATTAATGCAGTGTCCCCTCGCGAGCGTCCTCGTCGTAGGCGAACAGGGCGTAGCCGACGTCGGCGACGGTGTGACCGGTTTCGGCGGCGATCTCCCGGATCGGCTCGATCATCGTCACGTAGTCGGCAGAGTCGAACGATTCCTTGCGGCCGTCGAGGTAGTCGAGACGGTCGAGACTCGCCCAGACGCGCGTGTCGACGACCGCGTGGCGCTCGGGATCGAGCGCCGCCAACACGGCCGAAGCCGTCGGAGCCTTGAAGCCGCTGAGCCCGGTCAGCAGCTGGATCTTCGAGAAGTCCCCATCGACAGCGAGAACGTTCGCCGTGACCTCGCGACACCTCTCGGGCGGGTTCGATTCGACGTGGTAGGCGCTTCGCGTCGAGTTCTCGTAGGCGAGATCGTACAGCTGGTCGCGGGTGAGATAGCCCTGTTCGCGATAGGCGGCCCCGATCTCTTCGAGGCGTTCCGGAAGTACGCCCTGGGTCTGTTCGTAGGCATTGAGATACGTGTTGACGAGTTCGTTCACGGTGCGCGCCTTGTGGCCGGGGCGACTTGAGCGTCACTGTACCGCAGGCGAGACTGCTATCACAGGCGTCACTGTATCGCGGTCGTCGCTGCCATCACGGACGTCACCCGCGGGCGTCGCTGCTACCGCGGTTCCGACAGCGTGTGATCGGCTATCAGATCGCCATCCGGCGTCCGGAGTTCGATGGTCGCTCCGGTTTCCCGCCGCGTCAGCTCGGCGTGCCCCGGCCGGTTCCCTCGCGGGTCGGCGTGACTGCCGGGGTTGACGAGCAGACAGTGCGACGTCCGTTCGATCGCGGGTCGATGCGTGTGGCCGGCGATGATGATCTCCGCGCCCTCCTGTCGAGCCAGCAGCGACAGCGACGTGTCGTCGTGGTCGTGGCCGTGGACGAGGACCACCGTGTATCCGCCGTACTCGACGGTGACGGTATTCGGGAGCCGAGCCGCGAGCGTCGGCTCGTCGCTGTTCCCGGCGACCGCCGACAGCGGCGTCCCACCCTGTTTGCTGCCGGCCTCATTGGCGATCGCTTCGTAGACGCGTTCGGTCGTGAAATCGCCGGTGTGACAGACGTGATCGGCCTCCCGGGCGGCAGTCAGCGTTCGCCCTTCGAGCCTGTGCGATCGTTCCCCGTGGGTGTCCCCGAGTGCGACGAGCATACGAGTTGCTGGCCGCCCACCGCCACAACCGTTGTGGAATCGGACGCCTGTTCTGAGTGGTCGTGGCTCGACTCGCCGAACAGCCTACGACCCTGGTCGGTCGGACGAAACCGGGTGAGCCGCGAGTAACGAGTGTGTTTATTCCGCTAACGACCGATCATCTATACAATGTCACAGGTCGATCTCTCGCCGGATCGATTTCAGGAGTTGCTTCGCGAGTCGGAGCCATCCTTCGAGGAAATTCTCGCGTGTGTGTTCGACCTCGGGCTCCACGAAGTCCGGACGTACGAGGCGCTACTGGGCCAGCCTGCGAGCACGGTCGAGGAGTTGGCCGCCGAACTCGATCGCGACCGCAGCAGTGTCAACCGATCGCTGTCGACATTGCGGGAGAAAGGGCTGACCGACCGCACGCGGTATTTGCTCGACAGCGGTGGCCACGTGTACCAGTACACTGCGACCGACGTCGAACAGACGCGCGAGCTGATGCACGAGACCCTCGACGCCTGGGCCGAGTACGTTCACGACCGCATCGACACGTTCGGCGGCGACCGGTAGCTCGCGTTCGGCGACGATCGGTAGCTCGTGTTCAGAACGTGATCACTTCGTAGTCGTCATCGACGAGCGATCGAACACTCGGGTGTCCGTCGTGATCGTCGAGCGTCACGACGCCGGCATCTGCGACCGCGTCCGCGACGCCGAACGCCCCCGAACAGAACTCACAGACAGACGTGTCCTCGCGCACCGTCCGGTAGAGTTCGTGGTAGTCGTTGCGCTCGTCTTCGAGTTTTGGGATCCACTGGGTGCCCGCGCCGTCGAAAATCAGTTCGACCTCGTCGCCGTCCGTCTGTGCGAACTCCTTGGCCGTCTCGAGTCTGTTGACGAGACGGCCCCTGTCCGCGTGTGATCCCGTTCCTGCCAGGATGACAACTGCTGTTTTCGTCATTACGATCCTTGATGGCTGTGGTAGCAAATTGACATCCTCCTCCGCCTGAACAGTAGTTGCCGAAGTAGCTGAGAGTCGGATTTCTCCGGTGACAGCGTACGATGAGTATGGTTGCTACCGACGAGGCACGGCAGGTCTGCCGTGCCGC
>NZ_JAOPKC010000041.1:0-7077 GCF_025517535.1 Halapricum hydrolyticum | reverse complement strand
GTCGAACACGCGCGTGCACGACAGAAAGTCCGTAATCGGCATCATCTGTCCTTGCTACCGCCTACGTCACGCTCCTACTTCAACGTGCAAAGCTGAGCTCGAAGTTGGAGACACGCAAGGGAGAGTGACTGTGGGCTAGTCGCTCGCTCGACCGAGCGAAGCGAGGTCGAGACTTTTGATCCAGCTTTTTCTCGTCGGGTTTCCTCGGGCCTGCGGCCCTGCGGGAACCTCTCCTCGAAAAAGCTGGGCGGGACGCTTCGGATCGAGGACGCCTGGCTGGTCTGATCTGCGTGCTCGATCCCGGACAACTCGCCGGCGCGGTGTCGGAGATTCGGGCGACACACCCGGAGTATCACAACCCTTATCTGAATACCTCGGCAACTACTGGCAGGATACATGACGATCACGCTCATGGATTTCATGGCTGACTGGTGTGGGCCCTGCAAGACCCAGGAGCCGATCATCGAGGATCTCGAGGAAGACTACCCCGACGTCGAGTTCGAGCGGATCGACGTCGACGAACGACAGGACATCGCCAACGAGTATCAGGTACGCTCGCTCCCGACGCTCATCGTCGAGAACGACGATGGCGTCGTCGAACGCTTCATCGGCGTTACCCAGGCCGAGGACCTCGAAGAGGCGCTGAAGGAAGCCGGCGCCTGATCGACTCACGTCGTTCGGTCGCTTGCAATCGTCGCCGCGGTTTCGTCAGCACACAGTCACAGTTCTTCTTCGCGCAACTGCAACTCGGCGACGATCGCGTAGGGGTCGGCCCCCTTCCGGATCTGATCGAGGATCAGGAACGCCTCCGTCGGCGAGAGGAAGTGTCGACAGACTGCCCGGCCGAGATCCGTGGGTTCGAGCCCGCCGATGAACTCGTACTCCAGGAGTTTGCCGATCGCGTGCTTGGTCGGGATTTCCCCGAGCATCCGGGCGTTGAGTCGCTTCGCCTGGCTGCCCGCGACCACGAGGTTCGCGAGGGTCTCCTCGACGGCCGCGTTCTCGTCGTAGCGGGTCATCACTGACTCCATCTCGCCTTTCAGGAGCTTGAACGCCACCTCGTCTTCGGTCATCTCCTGGCTGTTGTGATACGCTCCATCGGGTTCGACGAGCAGGTAGACCGTCCCCTTATCGTGGTAATCCGGACGCCCGGCACGGCCGAGCATCTGGTGGAACTCCTGGACAGTCAGCCACTCGATACCCATCGCCAGCGAATCGAAGATCACCTGCGAGGCCGGGAAGTCGACCCCGGCTGCGAGCGCGGCGGTAGTCACGACTGCCGCGAGTTCCTGGTCGGCGAACTGCTTTTCGACGCGCTTTCGTCGCTTGTTGTCGAGCCCGGCGTGATACGGGGCTGAGGAGTACTGCAGTTTCCGGGAAACCTCGTGACACCGTCGTCGGGAGTTAGTGAAGATGATCGTCTGCCCGCGGTAGCCCTTCGAGGACTTGGTGTCGAACGCGCGCTTGACGAGCTTGTCCTCCAGATCGAGCTTCTCGTAGCCGTCGGCGAAGGTGACGTGGCGTTCGATCGGGACCGGCCGTTCCTCGAACTCGATGAGCTGGGCACCCAGCTTCTCGGCCAGCTCGGAGGTGTTGCCGACCGTCGCCGACAGGTAGATCCACTGTGTGTCGCCGGCGTCGTGAGCGCCTGCGCGGCCGTCGTGTCGCTGGGCGACGGTCCGTTCGACGTCACAGTAGTACTTCAATCGCGAGATCAGCCCGTCCAGCCGGTGACCGCGCTCGCCCTCGCCCAGGGTGTGGACCTCGTCGATGACGACCGTCCCGATCGTCCCGAGGTCCTTGCCGGTCCGCAGCGCGTGGTCGACCCCCTCGTAGGTGCCGACGATCACGTCGGCGCTCGGGTCGAAACGGTTGTCGTCGCCGCCGATCCGGCTCGACCCGACCCGTAGCGTCACGTCGACGATGTCACCGTACTCCTCCTGGAAGTCGTTGTACTTCTGATTGGCCAGCGCCACCAGGGGAACGAGAAACAGCATCTTGCCCTTCCCGTTGAGGACCCGATCGATGCCGGCCATCTCGCCGATGAGGGTCTTCCCGGTCGCGGTGGCCGAGACGACGAGCTGGTCCTGACCCTCCGTCGCGCCGTTCTCGACGGCGAGACTCTGGACAGGCAGGAGCGTGTCGAATCGGTCTTCGAGCTTGTCCTGGATCCCGGGATGGAGGTTGAGCGAGTCGGTCGGGACGGGATCGACCTCGTCGACGGTCGCGGATATTTCGTCGAACTTCGTGAGTTCGGGATCGAGATCGCCCGCGAGCAGATTCGTGATCCGGTCGAGATCCTGCACGTCCAGCAAGAGTTCTTCGAGTCGGTCGCGGGCACTGCCGGTCACGTCGCCGTGATAGGCCAGTTCGCGCTCCAGTTCCTCGATCGCACAGTCCGGACAGATGTACTCGTCGTCGGCCAGGATCGCCGTCTCGCTCGTGATCGGGGAGTACTGTCCCGCCGAGGCACAGTACCGACAGGTCCGGACGACCTTCGCCTCGAGCTGGTAGGCGTCGAGCATCTCCCGGAGACGTTTGCGACCGCGCTCGGAGGTCTGCTCGGAGATACGAATCCGGGCCGCCTGGCGGGCGAGCTCGACGAACTGATCGGGGCTGCGTGGCTCCTCGCTCGAACCCTGCTTGACCCGCAGCCGGGCCGGCCGCGGGCCGGCGCTGGTCTCTTTGAGTTCGAGGACCGCGTCGAGCACGCGGCTCCCGTCGCGCTGGACGGCGACGCGGACGTTCTCACCCTGCTCGTGGAGGAACAGCGTATCCACCTGGGCGACCTGCTGTGACACGACTCCCGATAGGAGCGTGAGCTATTTCAGCGGTTCGGAGTACGGCCGGCCCAACGGTTTCGTGTTCAGGAAAACCTCCACCACCGCCTGTCCAGGCAACACGGGCGCACTTCGGGCGACTTATTATTGTCGCGAAGCAATGTATTGAGGAATGAGCAACGCGGCACGTGATGTCATCGAGTTTCTGCTGACAACGACGATCTACACGGACAATCGCGACCTGGAGCCGGACGATCTGCCACCGGCCTACCGGGCGGTCTTCTGGAGCGACGGGACGATCGAACGCCCGCTTACCCCAACCGTCGAGACTGCGCGCGAGGCGACCGGCGTCGAGCGCCCCTGGGACGCGATCTCGGGGCTGATGTTCACCGATCACGACGAGTTCGACGGGTCGCTGACGTTTACCGAGCGGGAGATGGCCGAAGAGTGGTTCTTCGACCGAGTCGAGGCCGGAGACATCCTGGACAATCCTGTCCTCGCCGCCGAATACGAAACCGAGTTCGACGACGTCTCCTACGAACGCGCCCGGGAGCACAACCGTCCTCTCAGGGCCGATCGGGTCTGGATCGACTCGATGCTCGAGGAGTACTTCGACGACGAGGACGAAGAGGAGATGCTTGACCTCGTCGAGGTGCGCGCCCCCGAAGAGGTCGAGATGCGGCTGGACGATCTGGTGCTCACCCACGATCAGGAAGACGAGATCAACAAACTCGTCAAAGCGATCGAGCACCGCGATTACCTCGCACAGATCGGCCTGCGCGAGATCGGCAAGCTCCTGTTCGTCGGGCCGCCGGGGACCGGCAAGACCAGCGTCGCGCGGGCGCTGGCGCACGATCTGGATCTCCCCTTCGTCGAGGTAAAGCTCTCGATGATCACGTCCCAGTATCTCGGGGAGACCGCAAAGAACGTCGAGAAGGTCTTCGAGGTCGCCAAGCGGCTCTCGCCGTGTATCCTCTTCATGGACGAGTTCGACTTCGTCGCCAAGACCCGCGCCAGCGACGAACACGCCGCGATAAAGCGTGCGGTGAACACCCTCCTGAAATCGATCGACGAGGTGAGCCTGATCGACGACGAGGTCCTGCTCATCGGCGCGACGAACCACTCCGACCAGCTCGACGCCGCGGCCTGGCGGCGCTTCGACGAGATCGTCAACTTCCCCAAGCCCGACCGGGACATGCGCGCCGACATCCTCCGGGTCGTCACCCGCGAGATGGAGATCGTCGACTTCGACCCTGAGACGCTCGCCTCGATGACTGAAGGCCTGACCGGCAGCGACCTCCGGCTCGTCCTTCGGGAGGCCGTGCTCGACGCGCTGACCGAAGAGCGAACGACGCTCACCCAGCAGGATCTCGAAGACGCGATCGCCAATTTCGAGGAGCGAGACAACCTGAAGAACCTCGACATGATCGAGGGCGACCACGACGCACTGGTCGCGGGCGGCACCCCCGGAAGCGACAGTCACGATCACGAGCACTGATCGACGATCGTGAACCCACGAGAGATCGAGTGAGACACCGTTTTCATCGTCGAGCACGAACCACAGGTAATGACTGACCCCGCTGCGATCGACGTGACCATCGTCGACGGCTACGTCGACGAACCCGCGCACTTCGGCGTGCCGCCGTACATCTCCACCTACCCGCGGTACGTCGCCGGCGCGCTGGTCGACGCCGGAGTCCCTCGCGAGCGAATCACCTACCATACCATCGACGCGCTGCGCGAGGAGACGAATCGCTGGCGAGCGGTTGCCGACGCCGATCTGACCGTCTACGTCGGCGGGATGACCGTCCCCGGCAACTACGTCGGCGGTACACCCGCCGAACCGGACGAGGTTCGGAAGATCGCATGGACGGCCGACGGCACGTCGATCATGGGCGGCCCGATCCGGTTCGGCGTCGGCGAGGAGAACGCCGGCGCGAGCGAGACCAGCCGCGACGACCTGGACTTCGATTTCGTTGCCGGCGCGGACGTCGAGGCCGCGGTCTTCGATCTCGTCGAGAACGGACTCGAAGGGTTCGAACCGCGCTATCGCGGCGTCCCCGAAGAGACGCGATGGGCCCGCAAGGGCGCGTTCGTCGTCGAACAGCACCCCAACCACCCGGACTATCTGCTCGCCGAACTGGAGACCTCGCGAGGCTGTCCCTACCGGTGTTCGTTCTGCACGGAGCCGATGTACGGCGATCCCGACTTCCGGCCGCCTGAGAGCGTCGTCGACGAGGTCGACGCCCTCTCCGAGCACGGTGTCAGGCACTTCCGGCTCGGCCGCCAGGCCGACATCCTGGCCTACGGCGGCGACGGCGAGAAACCCAATCCCGACGCGCTCCGGTCGCTCTATCGGGGCATTCGCGAAGTCGCCCCGGACCTGGAGACGCTTCACCTGGACAACATGAATCCGATCACTGTTGTCAAGTGGCCGGAAAAGGCTCGCGAGGGGATCCGGATCATCGCCGAGCACAACACGCCGGGCGACACGGCCGCGTTCGGGCTCGAATCCGCGGATCCGCAGGTCCAGAGCGACAACAACCTCAACGTCACCGCCGAGGAGTGTCTGGAGGCAGTGCGGATCGTCAACGAGGAGGCCGGCTGGCGACCGGGCGAGGACCCCGCCGACGCGCCCAACTTCGGTGAGGACGCCGCCCCGCGCCTGCCGAAGCTGTTGCCGGGGATCAACCTCGTCCACGGGCTCAAAGGCGAGCGCAGGGAGACCTTCGAGCACAACAAGCGGTTCCTCCAGCGCGTCTACGACGAGGGACTGTTGCTCCGGCGGGTCAACATCCGGCAGGTCATGGCTTTCGAGGGGACAGAGATGGCCGATACCGGTGCCGAGATCGCCGCCGATCACAAGCAGCTGTTCAAACAGTACAAGCGGGAGATCCGCGAGGAGATCGACAACCCGATGTTACAGCGTCTCGCGCCGCCGGGGACGATCCTCGAAGACGTCCACCTCGAATACCATCAGGACGCCAAGACTTTCGGCCGCCAGCTCGGGACCTATCCGCTGCTGGTCGCGGTGCCCGGCGAGCGCCAGATCGGCGCGACGATCGACGTCGCGGTGACCGACCACGGCTATCGCTCGGTGACCGGCGTGCCGTACCCGCTGGACGTGAACTCGGCGTCGATGGACGAACTGCAGGCGCTGCCGGAGCTGGGTCGCCAGCGGGCCGGCAATATCGTCGTCGATCGGCCCTACGATAGCGTCGAGGAGATCACGGCCGCCGACCTCTCGAAGTTCGCGGTCGCCGAGCGCGCCGAGTGATCGGACGCGGGCAGCGCGCCCTGATCGATGTTTCGCCGGCTCGCGACGACACACCGTCGAAAAATACTCGAGGTGCCGTCCACCTACGGTTCAGTGATGTTTTTGCCCTGGATAAAGACGTCAGTGCCCCTGTCCAGCGGACTCCGCGAAACGGCACCTTCGACGGTGACACAGTCACCTTCTTGGATGTCGTCCGAAGCAGCCATCACGAACGCCTCGCTGGTCCCATCGTCGATGATGAACGACCCTTTTTCCGACGCGTTCGTGACTTCGCCCGTGAGCGCCACTTCCTCGGAGCCAGCTTCTATGTCTTCAATTGCCACGTCCCCCGGACCGCACGAGTCCGAACTGCCCCCACCGAGCGCAGAGCAGCCCGCAAGCGTGGAAAGGACCACCAGTGCTGCGACGATTCCGATCGTTCGTTTCGTCTGGAGTCGCATCTCCACGAAGCGCTTGCCTCGGTTTGTCATATAAATATTCGTCTCGACACTCGGCGCCATCCCCGACGGCGGCGGAATCGATTCGAAATCCTTTTTCCTTGGTCCCACTCACGTTGGAGTGCGCGCCGCCTTAGCTCAGACTGGGAGAGCACTCGACTGAAGATCGAGCTGTCCCCCGTTCAAATCGGGGAGGCGGCATTCCACTTTTTACTGCGTCGGCTCGCTCCCGCCGGCCGGATCTGCCGAGGTGTGTCCAGAGTCGTGTAGCACCCATGCATACCTATATTATATATGGGGTTATCATCCAATTTCTAAATTCATAACTATCAATAAATATGATTCGTGTGTTTCAATCAGGGCGGCCATTTCGCGGTGAGGGGCCTGACGTTCCGGTTACGAGAAATATGCCATAATATCCCGACTCAGGGCCTGAAGTCGTGTATAATTCTCGAACTATGGGAACATTCGTTCGAACTTACTACGTACTCAGCTTTGCACGTTGAAGTAGGAGCGTGACGTAGGCGGTAGCAAGGACAGATGATGCCGATTACGGACTTTCTGTCGTGCACGCGCGTGTTCG
>NZ_JAOPKC010000040.1:0-8646 GCF_025517535.1 Halapricum hydrolyticum | reverse complement strand
TGTCGAACACGCGCGTGCACGACAGAAAGTCCGTAATCGGCATCATCTGTCCTTGCTACCGCCTACGTCACGCTCCTACTTCAACGTGCAAAGCTGAGCAATGCACAAAGAGGCAAACGGTGTTCGCGCGGTACCGTCGTCAACTAGTAGCGTCTGCACGGCATCGTCGCAGATTACCGTCAGCAAGCAGAGACGACGCGCTTAAATGCGCTGCTCGACTGTTTTTCGATATCAGTCGCTCGAGGGTGGCACGCATGTCTGATTCTGACGCCAGCGCCGAACCGACCGCGGGACAGCTACGCACACCGATCGTCGCCGTACTGGGACACGTCGACCACGGCAAGACGACCCTGCTGGACACGATCCGCGGGTCGGCCGTCACCGAGGGTGAGGCAGGTGCGATCACCCAGCACATCGGCTCGACGGCCGTACCGCTCGACGTCATCTCCGAGATCGCGGGGAAACTGGTCGATCCGGAGGACTTCGACCTGCCGGGGCTGCTGTTCATCGATACGCCCGGCCACCACTCCTTTTCGACGCTGCGCTCCCGGGGCGGGGCACTGGCCGATATCGCCATCGTCGTCGTCGACGTCACTGACGGCTTCCAGCCCCAGACGATCGAGGCACTGGACATCCTCAAGCGCACACAGACGCCGTTCGTCGTCGCCGCGAACAAGGTCGACACGCTGCCGGGCTGGAATCCCGACGACGTCGAACCGATCCAGAGCGCGATCGACCGCCAGTCCGACCGGGTCGAATCCGATCTCAACGAGCGTCTCTACGAGATTATCGGCGAGCTCAGCGACGAGGGCTTCTCCGCGGACATGTACTGGCGCGTCCAGAACTTCCAGAACAACATCGGCGTCGTGCCCCTCTCGGCGATGACCGGCGAGGGCGTCCCGGATCTTTTGACCGTGCTGATGGGGCTGTCCCAGCGATTCCTCAAAGAAGAGATGTCCATCGACGTGGGCGGCCCGGGCGCGGGGACCGTCCTCGAAGTCACCGAGGAGCGCGGGTTCGGGACGACGCTGGACGCGATCGTCTACGACGGTACCGTCCGCGAGGACGACCGGATCGTCGTCGGCGGGGTGAACGAGCCGATCGTCACTGAAGTGCGGGCGCTGCTCAAGCCCAAACCGCTGTCGGAGATCCGCACGGAGAAGGAGTTCGACACGGTCGAGGCGGTCGCGGCCGCCGACGGGATCAAGATCGCCGCGCCCGATCTCGACGACGCGATGGCCGGCGCGCCGATCCGGGTCGTCCGCGATCGCGATCTCGAGGAGGTCATCGAGGAAGTGCAGGCGGAACTCGCCGAGATCGAGGTCGGGACCGAAGAGGAAGGCGTCACCGTCAAGGCCGACACGCTGGGCTCGCTGGAGGCAATCTCCGGCACGCTCGAAGACGAGGAGATCCCGATCATGCACGCCGAGGTCGGCGACGTCGCGCCCCGGGACGTCCGGATGGCCGAGACCGCCGACGATCCCAAACACCAGGCGATCCTCGCGTTCGGCGTCGACGTTCTCGAGGACGCGCGCCGACTCGCCGAACAGGAGGACGTCGACATCTTCGAAGACGACGTCATCTACCAGCTCGTCGAGGACTACGACGAGCACGTCACGGCCATCGAAGAGGCCCAGCAGGACCAGATCCTCGAAAACATCACGCGGCCCGCGCGCTTCGAGATCCTGCCCGATCACACGTTCCGCCAGTCCGACCCGGCGGTCGTCGGCGTCGAGGTACTGGGCGGGAAGCTACGCCGGAACGTCGCAGTCGGCCGCTTCGAGGGCGGGGAGTTCGAGCGCGTCGGCCACCTCAAGACCATCCAGGACGAGGGCGAGGACGTCGAGGAGGCCACCCGCGGCGATCGCGTCGCCGTCTCGATCGACGGGCCGACGGTCGGCCGCCAGATCGAGGAGGGCGAGCAGCTGTGGGTCGAGATCCCCGAAAAGCACGCCAAGATCCTCGAACAGGAACTCCGCGAGGAGATCACTGGCGGCGAACGGGAGGTCCTCAAGCAGTACCTCGACACGCACCGCGAACGCGACCCCTTCTGGGGGAAGTAGGCGTTTTGTGTAGTCGATCGCGATATCGAGAGTCTCGATCGACGGTTCGGGTCGAGCTCACCGGACGTACCAGTCCGATACATGGGTAGCGAGCGGGCAGGTATACTTTTGCCCAGCCCCAGTGAAACACGGCCATGGAGCCGCGACTCACAGTCATCACGCTCGGCGTCGAGGATGTCGACCGCTCGCTAGCCTTCTATCGCGACGGACTCGGATTTCCGGTCCTGGAACGCTTCGGCGAGTTCATCTGCTTCGAGTTGAACGGGTTCGCCCTCGCGCTGTACCCCCGGGAGGCCCACGCCGAAGGCGCGAATCTCGATCCCGAGACGACCGGGACCGGTGACGTCTCGCTTGCTCACAACGTCCGCACGCGCGAGGAGGTGGACGAGCTCGTCGCCGAGGCGGAGGCGGCCGGGGCGACGATCACCGAGCCGCCAGGCGAGACCGATTGGGGCGGCTACTCCGCGTACTTCACCGACCCGGACGGCCACTGCTGGGAGATTGCCGCCGGGGCGGAGCTGTTCGAGCAGTTCATCTGAGGGGCGACGCCGATTCCCCGGCCTCAGATCCACTCGCGGGCCTTGAGCCGGGCGGTGAGCTGGATCGTCTTGCGGAGTCCACGGCGGATCAGCCCGCCGGAGTTCGGGATTCCCTCGCCGTCCTCGTAGTCGAGGCCCCGGACGACGACGACCGGGATCCGCTCGTCGGCCTGACCGAACAGGAGCGCCGAGCCGGCGGTGAGTTCGTTGGCGATCATGTCCATCCCACCGATCTTCGGCTGCCCGTAGAGGTCTGTCCGTCCGAAGTTGCTGTCGACCGCCTGGATCCCCGAGCACCCCGTCGCCAGGTCCATCGAACCCGGCCCGAGAATCTCCGAATCGGCCAGCACGACTGCCAGATCGGTTCCCGTTCTGTCCTCGAGTGCCTCGCGGATGCGCCGTGCGCCCTCGTCGGGATCCGCCGGCAGCAGCGTCATCTGCCCCTCCGGCGCGTTCGACCAGTCGATCCCGGCGTTGGTACACAGGCGGCCGTTCCGGTCAGTCACCAGCGCCGAAGGGAGTGCCGAAATCGCCTCCTCGGCGGCCTCGGGATCGACCGCGTGGTCCATGATGACGTCCTCGCCGATCGCTCCGACCGGGATCGCGCCGATGACATCGCTCTCCCGGTAGATGTACTCGACCTCTCGGGGATCGATCCCGGTCACGTCCGCGACCCGCTCGGCCTTCTCGCTCACCTCGACCTCGTCGGCGTCGACCAGCCGCTCCTCTGCCATCGAGACGACCTTCGTGGTGATCACGACCACGTCGCCGTCCTCCAGTGGATACCCCTCGGCGGTCGTCTCGGCGATCCGCCCAACGAGGTCGTCGCCCGGTTCCACCGTTCCGATGTCCAGCCCGTGGAACGTTAGCTCGGGCATACGTGATGATTCAGTTCCCATCACAGTCAATCTGTCCCCTATTCGAGGACAGTTTGGCCGGCGAGAGAAATTATGCGATGCTCCCGTCCTAATAATTAAGTTTATAACACCGCAACGCCATCTTGATGGGCGAGAGCGACTGGATCCAGCCGACGGAAGAGACGACCAGGACAGTGATCGCCAGGGGCGTCGCACAGTTGATCGATTACGTCGCGTATTTTGTGATATTATTTGGCATTGCTTACGTGTATTTTGTGGCGGTGAATCCCAGAGGGAGCGAGGAAGCGCTGACAATTCTGGCTTTTTTGTCGCTTCTGGCGTACAATACACTCTTCGAGGCGTACTGGAACGGTCAGACCATCGGGAAACGGATCACCGGTATCAAGGTCGTCGACCGCCACGGGGCCGATCCATCGCTCAAACAGGCACTGATTCGGAACATCCCGTCAGCCGTCCCGATCGGGGGGACGCTGGCGGTCATCGCGGCACTCGTCGCGATGGCGTCGACCGATCTCCGCCAGCGTAACTTCGACATCTTCGCGGACACGTACGTCGTCGCCAAACGGGGGCAGGCAGCGTCCGAACGTCGATCGGACGACGACGATGCGGAGGGGTACGAGTTCCAGAACTTCGGCGCGAGCTAGACAGGAAACAGCAACCACAGAAGTGCACGGGCCCGCCACGGGCAATCGGTTCCCGGAACGGTTCTGCCAGGCGAGAGTAGCGGATACCCACGTCGCCACGGACGAGAGGCGTGATTGTTGCGCCGGTCCCCGAAAGCCGCGCCACGATCCCCGAGCGGGAACGCTCCGAGGAGATCGTAGCGGCGAGCGCCGCAAGCCGTATCTCGACGCCCACTGCGGCCGTGATCCGGACAATTGGTGTAGCGGTAATAATATTTAATTAGACGGAGCCACACGATTCGGACGTGAGGGACGTCACCCTGGCAGACTGGTTGCTCGCGCTGATTCCGGCACCGATCGTGGCCGGGGCAGTCGTCGGTGCGGTCTCGTCGCTGTCGCTCGCGGCGACGATCGGAGCCGGCTCGGTCCCGGCGACGGGACTGGTCGGGTACGCGCTGTTCTGTTCGGGACCCCGGTAACGAGCGGGATCGACAGTCAGCGCGTCTGGCCCTGGTATTTTTGTGTCGAGTCAGCGATGTAGTACGTATGTCCGATCCGGCTGCGGGCAGTGAGTCGACTGGCGAAAACGTCGCCGGCGAACGGCCAGAACCGGAACCGGAAGGCGTGACCGACGAGACGACGGTCCAGGGCGACGACGTCGAGCTGGAACGGACGATCGGGCTCGTCGGCGGACTGGCGATCGGTATCGGGACGATGATCGGTGCGGGGATCTTCGTTTTCCCTGGGCTCGCAGCCGAGGAAGCCGGGCTCGCGGCCACGCTCTCCTTTGCGATCGGCGGCGTCATCGCGTTGCTGGTCGCGCTGCCGACCTCGGAGCTGGCGACGGCGATGCCCCGTAGCGGGGGCGGGTACTACTTCATCTCCCGGAGCATGGGCACGCCGTACGGTGCGATCGTCGGTCTGGGGCTGTGGCTCGGACTCGTGTTCGCCTCAGCGTTTTACCTGGTCGGACTGGGTCACTACGTCGTGGCCGTCCTGGCGGAAACCGGCGTCGTTCTGACGGGGCTGCCGGTCGGCCCCCACGTCATTCTCGGTTTGCTGTTCGGTGCGGCACTGACAGCCCTGAGCGTCGGCGGGACCGAGAACACCGCGACACTCCAGAACGTGATCGTGGTCATTCTGCTCGCGGTCCTCACCGGCTTTCTGACCTACGGCGTCCTCGACGCCGCCGGCGTGTTCGGCCGCCAGTCCGTCCCCCAGGAGTTCTTCTCCCAGGGACAGCTCCCCGTGTTGACCACCGCAGCGCTCGTGTTCACCTCCTATCTGGGGTTCGCGCAGGTCGCGACGGTCGCCGGCGAGATCAAACAGCCGGGCCGGAATCTCCCGCTTGCGATGGTCGGCTCGGTGATCGTCGTCACGATCTTTTACGTGGTGACGATATTCGTCGCGACCAGCTCTTTCGGGGCCGAGCGGCTGGGCACCTTCGGCGAGACGGCGATGGTCGAGGTCGCTCGCGACTTGCTCGGGCGCCCCGGGGCAGTGTTGATCCTCTTCGCTGGCCTGCTGGCGACCTTTTCGAGCGCGAACGCCTCGATCCTCAGCGCCTCACGATCAGTCTACGCGCTGAGCCGCGACGCGTTGCTCCCCCGGTGGGCCAGCCGGATCAACCTGAAGTATGGCACGCCCCACATCGCGCTGGGGATGGCAGGTGGGCCGATTCTCGTCCTCGTGGCGACCGACCAGGTCGAGATCCTCGCGGAAGTCGCCTCGTTCCTGCACCTGGTGATGTACTCACTGATCTGCGTGGCGTTGCTCGTGTTGCGGCGGCGCGACCCGCCCTGGTACGATCCGAGTTTCCAGATTCCCGGCTATCCCGTGGTGCCGATCGTCGGCGCGGTCGCCAGCGCCGGGCTGATCGCCTTCATGAACCCCGCCTCGATCGTGATCGGCGCCGCGGTCATGGGCGGCTCGTACCTGTGGTATCGCTACTACGCGACTGACGTGAGACTCAAAGGAGACGTCTAACCATGACAGACAGACCATCCGTACTCGTCCCGATCCGCGTCCTCGAAGGCGAATCGATCCCCGACGGCGTGCCGAAGCTGCTCGCGGACGCCCACGTCGTCCTGCTGGGCTATCACGTCATCCCCGAACAGACCGCACCGGGACAGGCCCAGATGCAGTTCGAAGAGCGGGCGACGGCCCGCATGGACGAACTCGAGGAACTGTTCGAAACTGCCGGTGCGACCGTCGAGCGACGGCTGGTGTTCACACACGCCGCCCAGAAGACGATCAACCGTCTCAGCCACGAGGAGGACTGCCTGGCCGTGCTCATCCCCGACACCGTCACCGAGATGGACGACGTCCTCGTGGCCGTCCGCGGGACTGTCGGAATCGATCGGCTCGCCCGTGTCGTCGACGGCGTCTTCGCCGGGACCGACGCGACGGTGACGCTGTATCACGTCGCTCGCGAGGGCGAGAGTGACGCAGACGCTCAGACGCTCCTGGACGGGCTGGCCGACAGACTGGTCGACAACGGCTTCGAGGAAGACCGAATCAAGACCCGGATAGAACGCGAGCAGGACCCGGTCGATGCGATCGTCGACGCGACGGTCGACTTCGACGCCCTCGTGATGGGTGAATCCGACCCCACGCTCGCCACGTTCGTCTTCGGCCTGCCGGCCGATCAGGTCGCCGACCAGTTCCTCGGCCCGGTGTTCGTCGTCCAGCGGGAACGACCGGAAGTCGAGGAAAAGACGGAGGAGTGACTGATACGGGCTGTTGTAACGATTTACCGCGACGATCGCACGCCCGAAGACTCGCGGGGCTCGACTTCCGAGCCCTCGTTCATTTCATTCACGAGGACGCAGTCGTGCGATCACTGCGGAACAGACGTACAACAGTCCGTCTGACGCCGGCTGACGCCCGGAATCCGGGCAGATATTGGATTGCCTGGAGTTCAGTGCTGATTTGTTCACAAAATCGTTGAGATCACTGGACTGATCGAACTCTCAGCGAATGATACTTCGGCGTGGTGATCGATCTTGCTAGCAACCGTTTCTTCTGCTGACGGCCGTGATCCTACCTCAACGACGGCAGGCACTTCATCCCGTAACTATCGGCTATCGGTGATTTTAAATACCCTATCCGAAACGGTATTTTTTGTAATGGGTGGGGAGAACCCAGAGAGTGGGACGAATCGTCGCAAAGTGCTCCGAACAACTGGCGCAGCCGTTGGCGGCGGTTTGGTAGTCGGTGCGTCTGGGATTGCTTCTGCATCCGACAGGGTGCGTGGCCAGGGCAGCGGTGGCGATCGTGGATGTGGTCAAGTCAGCGAAAGAGGGCGTGGTCGCGGCAGCGAAAGATGTGGCAGTGTGCAAGAAATCAGTACAGACGGCGACACTGTCGTTACGCTCGTCGAAGTGCTCGGTGAGAAGTTCCTTTTCAGAGAGGCTGCTACGTACAGAAACACAGACTATGTCTCGGCGCTGTCGGGTGACAAGACGTACGAAGCGACCGAGAGTGGCCATCCGGTTGAGTTCGGAAAGATCGACTCATCTGTGAGCGCAAGTTCTCTCGACAGTGGCGGGACGATCAGAGCCCAGCAAGTTGATTTCACCCCCGAGAATTTCATCGAAGACTACGATGTCGACGTCAAGCAGATCTGCAACGGCTGCTGTAATGATGTCTTGTGGAATTCACACTATGCGCTCGAATTCCACTTCCAGGGTGTGGGAGCGTTCTCCAGTATTGGGGTTGCGGCTCTTGCAGGATGTGTTTGCTATGCAGCTGGTGCTGCTGGGTCAATTCCGACAGGTGGTCTCAGTGGGCTATGCGCATCGGGAATCTGCTCGGGGCTCACTACAGCGATTGATCAACTCATTGATGTGGAGATGATCCCAAACAGCGTTGAAATGTCGATGGCGTTCTGGGATCGGGATGAATCGAACTTCTGGGGCTGGAATACGAGCCCGACTATCGCAGTTGGTCTGGCTCCGGATTGGGGTGTCGGTCATGACGAGATGGGGGAGATTGGAGAGTGTGATGTGAATATGCACCTGGGATTCTAACACAAGACGTGAGTTGATCCTGATGGAAAAAAGAGTGATACCGGTTGATCCGTGTAGCTAGCCAAACTCATGTGTGACCACGTATGGATCTGAATTCACTGCGCGCTGACGGCTGGGAAGATATAGTAGCGCTCTCCGTGATGGTAGTAGTAGCGATGTTTTTCTGGTATATGCGAGATATGTACTTAAACTGGACAGTATTCGTTGCGGGTATTGGTGCAGGAGTGGGAGTGTATTTCATCAATGAATTCGCAGAGGATTATCCGGTGGCTGGGTTTCCAATCTCGATGATGTTTGTCATTGTGATGCTTGTGGCGCTCTACGAAGAATCGTTAGTCGCTGGGGTCGTTGCTGCCCTCATCACGACAACTGCGATTAAAGTATACGAGGTGTATCTTTGACATCCTCCTCCGCCTTCACAGTAGTTGCCGAAGTAGCTGAGAGTCGGATTTCTCCGGTGACAGCGTACGATGAGTATGGTTGCTACCGACGAGGCACGGCAGGTCTGCCGT
>NZ_JAOPKC010000004.1:0-182170 GCF_025517535.1 Halapricum hydrolyticum | reverse complement strand
GATCTCCTCGGTCGAGTCTGACGCTGG
The DNA here is from genome assembly GCF_025517535.1 of Halapricum hydrolyticum. Classification (NCBI taxonomy): domain Archaea; kingdom Methanobacteriati; phylum Methanobacteriota; class Halobacteria; order Halobacteriales; family Haloarculaceae; genus Halapricum; species Halapricum hydrolyticum. Next base: position 182,143 of record NZ_JAOPKC010000004.1, on the reverse strand, counting down.
CCCGAGCGTACAGACGATTTTCGCGTTACGCATCGCTGTACCCCTCCGCGTCCGCCGAAAACCAGTCGTCGAATCTGTTGTACATCGTCCGTAACTGGACGCGCCTGGGATATGAAACCCCAGAGCCCTTCCCACCGTATTGAAAGAGCAGAGCGTCGAACATTGCCAAAGAGACGACCGGAAGGGGCCACGTCGCGATAGACGGCCCCGAAAGTCTCGAAACCATTGAATGGTATCAGATGGTATAGAGAGGAAGACTTATGTGAGTGGCGGGGGTATGCTACAATGACTGATGACAGACGAGGACGACAGTTTCCCGTGGCCGCCGGCGATGTTTCAGGAAGCGAGCGAACAGGCGATCGAGCAGCAGCAGGAATTCCTTCGCTCGATGATGGGCGGTGGGACGTCCGGGCTGGACATGAATCAGCTCGGTGCGATGAGCCAGTTGGCGACGTTCAAGACTCGCGTGCAGAGCGGCGGCCGGATCTCGATCCCGGACGCCGAACGCGAGGCCCTGGACATCGAAGAAGGCGACATCGTCCAGGCCGTCGTCCTCCCAGTCAAACGCAACCGGAGTGAGTAATCATGGCAGACTACACGACACCCGTCACGACCGCATTCGAATTCCAGCGACGCACGATCGAACAGGGACAGACCGCCCTCAAGCAGGGCGTACAGTTCCAGCAGCGCGTCGGGCAAGCGATGCTCGACAGTGTGGAGAGCCAGGCGTCGGCCCAGCGCCGCGGCGTCGAACTGAGCCAGACGGCGATCCACAGCTACCTCGACGCCGTCGAATCGTCCGTCCCCGGCATGGACGTGCCCGTCGACGAGATCCGCACGGCAGTCGACGAGCAGTTCGAGTTCCTGCTGGAGAACCACGACGAGGCGTTCGACACGCTGCAGGCAGAGGTCAGCGACGGCTACGACACCTACGACGAGATGACCGAAGAGATGTTCGACGCACTGGACGAGCAGCTGTCGATGCTCGTCGAGGCCCACGAGGACCTCGAAACCCAGTCCGTCGACGCCGTCGAGGAGATGGCGTCCCAGGCCGAAGCGGTCCAGCAGCAGGTCCAGGACGTTCAGGAGCAGGCCACCGAGACGGTCCAGGACGTTCAGGAGCAGGCCGTCGAGGCCGGCGACGCCTGATAGGGCGGCAGTTATTTCTTTCGCCGAAGCGATACAATACACATGAGCAACGATAGCGACACCGCTGACAGTATGGACGAGTGGAACCAGATGGTCGACGAGATGAACGAGGCGCTCGCCGAGTCGTTCGACCAGAGCATGCAAGCACAGACCGCGTTCATGGAGTCCTGGAACGACGTGTTTTCCGACTCCACACCTGACGACGAAACGCTCGCCGAGGGGATCGAAGGTTACAGCGAGGCCTACGAGGTCTGGATGGACGCCGCCGAGCAGATGTTCGAGCGCTCGATGGACGCAAGCCAGGGAGAGGAGGTCGATGTCACGGAGTTCCGCGACATCTGGCTCCAGTCGGCAAACAAGGCGTTCAAGGAAGTAATGGAGACGAGCGCGTTCGCGGCCGCGAACGGACAGCTCATCGAGTCGATGCTCGAACTCCGCCAGGAGTCCGACGACGTCACCCAGGAGTCGCTCGCCGAACTCGGATTCGCCACGCGCGACGACGTCGTCGAAGTCGGCGAGCGGCTCGTCGAACTCGAGCGACGCCAGCAGGATATCGAAGACAAGCTCGATCGCGTCCTCGACGCACTCGAGGAGTGAGCGTCATGTTCAACCCAATGCGACCAGTGATCGACGCGCAACGCCAGGGGTTCGAAAAGCTAACCGAGTCCGTCGAGACGGCCGGCGTCCTCGACGACCGGCTCGAAACGATGGAGGAGGTCGACGTCGGTGGGACACCCGCCGACGTGGTCTACAAGGAGAACAAGCTCGAACTCCTCCACTACGATCCCGAGGCGGCGGGCATCGACGTGCCCGAAGAAGAGCGTGAAGACGTCCCGATCCTCGTCGTCTACGCGCTCATCAACAGGCCCTACATCCTCGATCTCCAGCCCAATCGGTCGGTCGTCCGCCGGTTGCTCGAGGCCGGCCACGACGTCTACTTGATCGACTGGAACGAGCCTTCGCGTCTCGATCAGCACCTCACGCTTGCCGACTACGTCAACCGATACATCGACAACTGCGTGGACGTCGTCCGCGAACGCTCCGGGCAGGAGCAGATCAACATCCTCGGCTACTGCATGGGCGGGACGATGAGTACGATGTACACGGCGCTGCACGCCGAAAAGGTCAACTCGCTCGGACTGATGGCCACCGGTCTGTACTTCGAGGAAACCGGCGGCGTCCTCGAACGCTGGGGCGACGAGGAGTATTACGATCCCTCGGCCGTGATCGAGGCCTTCGGCAACGTCCCAGCGGAGTTCCTCGACGAGGGATTCGCACTGATGGATCCCGTTCAGAATTACGTCACGAAGTACATCCAGTTCTTCGAGAACCTCGACAACGAGGCGTTCGTGAAGAACTTCGCCCGGATGGAACAGTGGCTCGAGGAAGGAGTCGACGTCGCCGGCGCGACCTACGAACAGTTCCTGAAGGACATCTATCAGGACAACAAGCTCTACAACAACGAGCTCGAACTCGATAGCGAACACGTCGACATCGAGAACATCGACATGCCCGTCCTCCAGATTCTGGGCGAATACGACCACCTCGTCCCGCCGTCGGCGAGCAAGCCGTTCAACGACGTCATCCCCAGCGAGGACACCCGTATCATCGAGTATCCGACGGGACACGTCGGGCTTGCCGTCTCCTCGAGCACCCACGAGGACGTCTGGCCCGAGGTCGCCAGGTGGTTCAGCGAGCGCTCTCAGGACGAGCAGGAAGCCGACGAGGAAAGTACGGCTGAGGAAGAGAGTGCAGACGAGACGGCCGACGAGGCGGCTGCAGACGAGACGGCCGACGAGGCGGCTGCAGACGAGACGGCCGACGAGGCGGCTGCAGACGAGACGGCAGCCCCCGATATCGAGACCGTCAACGGTATCGGCCCAACCTATGCCGATCGTCTTCGTGCGGCCGGCATCGAAACGGCCGGAGACCTGGCTGAGGCAGATCCCGAGGCGGTCGCCGAGGCCGCCGACGCGCCGCTCAGCCGCGTCGAAGACTGGTTCGAACAGGTCGCGTGATCGGACCGTTGTGACCTCCCGGGCGGCGATTCTCGGACCGGCGACAGCCGGACAGTGCGACAACACTCCGGACGACTCATCGTGATTGCGTAACGACGTGTGGAGGGTCGCCCACCGGAAGATCGGTCTTTCTCGCTTCGCTCACTCTATCGGTTGCACGTAGTCGACCTGCTTCGGTCGGAACTCCGTGTCGCGGTAGAACCGGCGCGCGCCCTCGTTGTGCCACTCGCAGGAGACCTTGAGATGGTCGCAACCTCGGTCGCGAGCGATTTCCTTCACGCGCTCGACGACGTCTGTGCCGTGACCTCGGTTCCGGTGGTCGTCGTCGATGACGAGGTTCACGATGCGGAGATAGTGCGAGTGCTTCCGGGAAGGATGGTGGCCCTCCCGGAGCGTGACAAAACCGATAGTCACCTCCTCGTGGACGACGAGGTAGTCAGTGACCGTCTCGTCGTCGAGATGGGCACGGAAGCCATCATCAGCGACTTCGTCGACACTCGCGTCGGAGAGGTCGTTCAGTTCGTCGTGCGCTTCTATCGCTTTTGCGAGAGCATACCAGCGGGTGACGAGCGCGTCGAGGTCTTCGACGGTCGCTTCGACGAGTTCCATACGGCAACTCCCGGGTGCTCATTCTTGAAACCACGCCGTGTGTGCTAACGACGGTCACTGGCGTGCGGAGCGGTATCCGATCCGGGACGCGCGAACCCGCTGTATTACCGTGTCGGTACGTCAACTACCCCGCCCTACTCCCTCGGTCGCTGAGGCGACCTCGGTCCTTGAGGGCGGGGCTTCCACCTGGGTGGTGGTTTCGGCCCGCGCCCCCGTGCATGAACGGGGCTGGTTGCACCGCGACGGTTCACGAGCGGGGAACCATTCCGTTCCTCGCTCGTTACTCCACTATCCCGTGAGTGGGATGCGAGGGAACGCCCAACGTGGGTGGTCACGTCACGCCTATTTAATTGGCGGTGACCTCCACTCGAACCCGATACGGGTACGGAGAAGCCTGCCACCATAGTCGGTGGCAGGCTGGCACGCTCGTTTCGACGGTCCCGTCTTGAGGGGCCGGTTGACTGGCGGCCCGTACCAACCGAGACTTCTGCCCGATTAGCACTATTATACAGTTGGATCAGACGGGATAAAAACGCTTCGAAACCACGGCCAGTCGTAGGGAGAGTGGTTGTCCAAAGCCAGGGGTCATGCGGTCGAGAATACGTGTCGCTCGCTCGGCCGAAGGCATCCCCTCGAGCGCCGTGGGGACTACTCGCTCGAACGAAGGGAAATCAGGACGAATAGTTAGAAGAAGGGAGATCGGAACGAATAGTCAGAGAGAAACCGACAGTTAGCCTTCGATCTCGACGTCGACGGCCTCGGTGGCCTGCTGCTGGACGTCCTGGATCTGTGCCTGGATCTCCTCGGTCTGGTCTTTGAAGTCCTCGAACAGATCGGCCATCTGCTCGGTGACATCGACGGACTGGGTTTCGAGTTCTTCGTGGGCCTCGGCGAACATCTCGACCTGCTCCTCCAGCGTGTCGACGTAGTCCGCAGAGAGCTCGTCGTAGGTGTCGATCCCGTCGGCGACTCCCGTCTCGATGCTCTCGAAGACCTGTTCGTGGTTCTCCAACAGGAAGTCGATCTGCTCGTCGACCATCTCACGCAGCTGCTCGACGGCCTGTTCCGAGCCGGGGACGGTCTCCTCGACGGCGTCGAAGTAGCTGTGGAACATCGTCCTGGTCAGTTCGACGCCGCGGCGCTGGGCCGACGCCTGGCTCTCCACACTGTCGAGCATCGCTTGCCCGACGCGCTGCTGGAACTCGAGGCTTTGCTCGAAGGCCTTCTGTCCGTTCTCGATCGTGCGTCGCTGGAATTCGAATGCGGTCGTAACCGGGGTCGTGTATGTGTCGTTCATTGGTATCATCTTCGTTGAGTCGTTCTTCGTCGTCTCTATCTCCACATAGCCCCTTCAGACTGATAAAGATTGCGCTCATTACCATTCAATGGCGTCAAATACCATTTGATGTCATAGACAACAGATCCGCCGAATATCGAGAAGACTCTCGTTACCCGGACTTCCGGTTGCTGCCCGTCTCTGGTTCGTCGACTGCTCTCAGACGATGACGACGCGGTCGTCGTCGCGTCGCAGCTGTCGGGTGACTGTTCCCTCACGCAGTTCGTGTGTCTCGCCGCGCTTGCCGAGCATGACGAGATCGGCCCCGACCTCGTCTGCGTGTTCTTTGATCATCTCGGCCGGCTCGCCGTGAACACAGGTCGTCTCGACGGGGACGCCGCGCGTTCGAGCGGCCGCGGCGACCGCCGCAAGCACGTTCCGACCTCGCTCCTCCGCTTCGGTGACCAGGATCTCGGCGCTACTCAGGGCTGGCTCGCCGAGATCGTCGGTGTTGACGACGTACAGGGCGTGTAGCGCTGCGTCTTCCCGCTCGGCCAGCGCGATCGCGTGTGCGGCCGCGCGCTGTGCGTGTTCGCTCCCATCCGTCGGAACCAGAATCGTCTCGATCATCATGGTAGAAATATAGCGTCGCCAACACGAAATAACGCGCCAACAGTTCCCATGCACTGATAAAATTGCCGCCGTGACCGCCTAAGACTACTACTGAGCCGAGAGGGCTACTCCAGCAGACTCTCGCCAGTCATCTCCGCGGGCGCGTCGATGGCCATGAGTTCGAGCATCGTCGGCGCGATGTCCGCGAGGGTCCCGCCACCGCGCACCGAGCGACCGCCGTCAGTGCCCGCGTCGTCGAGGTAGATGATCGGGACGTCGTTGAGCGTGTGGGCCGTGTGGGGGTCGTCTTCAGTGCCCAGGTCGTCTGCGTTGCCGTGGTCAGCGGTGATCAGCAGGTCGCCGCCGGCGTCCATGACTGCCTCGGCGAGACGACCCAGCTGCTCGTCGACCGCCTCGACGGCCGCGATCGTGGCGTCGAAATCGCCGGTGTGGCCGACCATGTCCGGGTTCGCGTAATTGAGAACCATCATGTCGGGGTCCTCACCTTCGATGTATTCGAGGGCGGTGTCGGTCACCTCCTCGCAGGACATCTCGGGCTGGAGGTCGTAGGTCGGCACGTCCGGGCTCTTGACGATCTCGCGCATCTCGCCCTCGAACTCGATCTCCCGGCCGCCGTTGAGGAAGTACGTGACGTGGGGGTACTTCTCGGATTCCGCGAGCCGGAGCTGGGTCTTGCCGGCCTCGGAGACGACCTCGCCGATGGTGTTGACGGGCTGGTTGGGCCCGTAGGCCACCGGCACGTCGAAGGTCTTGTCGTACTGAGTCATCGTGACGTAGTACGTCTCCGGCGGCTCGAGGTCGTACTCCCAGTCCCCGGGCCGGATGTTGTTGAGCATCCGGGTGAGCTGGCGGGCTCGATCCGACCGGAAGTTGAAGAAGATCACGGCGTCGCCGCCCTCGAGGGCTTCGCCACTCTCGATCGTCGTCGGTTCGATGAACTCGTCCGTCGTATCGCGCTCGTAGGACTCGGTGGCCGCCTCGACTGCGGTCTCGGCGTGATAATCGCCCTCACGCGAGACGATGGCGTCGTAGGCGCGCTTGGTGCGCTCCCAGTTCTGGTCGCGGTCCATCGCGTAGTACCGGCCAGTCACGGTCGCGACGTCGCCGGTGCCGTTCTCGTCGATGACCTCCTGCAGCTCTGTCAGGTACCCCTCGCCGCCGGTCGGCGAGGTGTCCCGGCCGTCCATGAACGCGTGGGTGACCGCCTCGACGCCGCGGTCGGCGGCCATCTCGATCAGCGCGTGCAGGTGGGTCTGTCGGGAGTGGACCCCGCCGTCGGAGACGAGCCCGAGGAAGTGGACCTTCCCGTCGTGTTCGTCGGCATAATCCATCGCCGCGACGAGTTCGTCGTTCTCGAAGAAGCTCCCGTCCTCGATGTCGTCGGTGATCCGGGTGGTGTCCTGCTTGACTACCCGTCCCGCGCCGATGTTCAGGTGGCCGACCTCGGAGTTGCCCATCTGGCCCTCGGGGAGGCCGACACGTCGGCCCGAGACTTCCAGGCGGTTGTGTGCGCCTGCGTCCCAGTATTTGTCGAAGTTCGGCGTGTCCGCGGCGCGCACGGCGTCGCGGGCGGTTTCGTCGTCGTTCAGTCCCCAGCCGTCGAGAATTACGAGTCCGACGTCCATGCGAGAAAAGTTGACTCGCCAGCGTAATAGTTCTTCATATCTTGCCGGAAGTCTGGAGACCGAAAACCTCAACGAACGTACAGCCGACAGTATGAAGGGGGATATTTGTGGATGGGTGTCGTCGGCTGAAGCATGGCGACCATCCTGTCGGATACGCTGGCCGAAGAACTCGTTTCGATCGCGCGCACGGCGACCGGTGACAGCCTGCGGTCGGTGACGTACTTCAGCCGGTCGGACTTCGAGCAGCTATATCTCCGCAGCGACCTCGAACGCGACGCCGATCTCGACACGTTCGTCGGCCACGAGTGGCGCGGGTACCGGGAGACAAACAACGCCTACCAGACGACTGAGACCGAACTGGGGGCCCACCGATACACCATCCGAGCGTTCGAGAACGGCTATCTCTTGCGAGTCGGCACCGAACGCGCGGGTGTCCTCCTGACGACCGACGACGTCACCATGCAGGAGTTCGAGGAGATCGCCGAGGCGGTCAGCCGCAGCCTCGAAGACCACTCCGAGTCGAGCGAGCACGATACGTAGTGTTCGTCGACAGTCAGCTCGTCGATGGGTTCGAGTCGCTTCTCCGCGGCGATAGCTATCACCACGTCTATCTCACTTACTTCGCTGCCTCGAACGACCTGGTCTCGTTCCGGAACGCCTTCTTCGAGGACGTCGGGCTCACAGGCTCGCAGATGGGGTTGCTCGTCGCCGGCGGGCTGGTCGCCCAGCCGGTGTGGGGCGTGCTCGCTGATCGATTCAGTTGCTCTCCGGTGCGGGCGTGGCCCTGTTCGCAGCAGTGCACATGACCCACCGGTACGCGCCGACGACGCTGGCCGCGACCGACCAGGTCCTTCTGACGTCGGTCGGGATGGGTCTCGGCCGGGTCGTCGTCCGCTCGGCTCCGGCTGGGCGGTCAGTGCCGCGGGCGCCCGGACGCTGCATCTCCTCCTGGCCGGGGCCACGGCGCTCGCGACTGTCGCGAGCCTGGGATTCCAGCCGGCGCTGTCCGCGTTCCTCGAACCGCGATAGCCCGGTCTATCTCGACTTCTGGGCCAGCGACCGCCGCCGTTTTTGTGCCGTCCCCCGAAAGGGGAGCCATGACGCTCGACCCGGTGCACATCGAGGGGATCGCACGACTCGCGGGCCAGCTCGGACGGGGTGTGAGCGACACCGACCACCAGGGACTGGCCGAGACGGTCTGGGAGAAGTTTCTCGACCCGCTGTACGCCGACGGCGATCCCGTGCTCGAACCGCTGGGCGAGCAGCGCCGCCGGGTGATCGATCTGGAGGACGCCGCGCTCGCGGCGTCGCCGTTCGACACCCAGCACGGGCTGGACTCGGGGACGATCAACCCCACGACGTTCAAGAACGGGCTGGTGCTGGACGTCGCCCAGGCCGCGATGAGCGCCGTCCCGTCGGACCTGGACCTGCATCGCGGCCGGACTGTGGTCGTCAGCGCCCACACCAACGACGCGACTGTCAACCTGGGGGGCGAGTGGCTGGCCTACGACGAGGGATACACCCGCCAGCGGATCGTGCAGGTCCCGCGGGTCGATCGGTACGCCCAGACGGTCGTCCACGCGCTGGCGCTGTATCTCGCCGAGAGCCACCACGCGCAGTTGCAGGCCGACGTGGTCGAAGACCTGCTGATCCTCGACGGGCCGATCTACCCGACGGGGCTGTTGAAGTGGGCCGACCGCCATCCCGAACTGGCGACGCTGCTTCGCGATCACGAGCGCCCGCGCAGCGTGATTCAGAACTACGTCGAGCTGGTCGAGACGTTCGTCGACCGGGACGTACCGCTGGTCGGGTTCGTCAAAAACAGCGCGAGCAACGCCATCACGCGGGTCGTCCGGTCCGAGACCAACGCCCCGTGGGCCAACGACGCGGCGTTTTTCACGCAGGTACTGGCCCGCCGTGACGACGGCGGCGATCTCCGGACGGACGCGCTGACCTGCACGAACTGGTTCCGGTCGCGGCTCGGGACCGACCGGCCGCTCTCGACGCAAGGCGACGGCCTGGGACTGGATATGGACCTCGATCGCGAGGCCTACGAGGTGACCTTTTTCGTCGTCTACGATCCCCGCCTGGACGTGACCTACCGGATCGAAGCTCCCTACGCCATCACGCGAGACGAGGAGACCCGAGAGCAGTTGACACGCCATCTGCTCGGTGAAATCGCCGCCGAGCAGGGCCCGCCGCTACCCGTGGCCAAGGCCGACGAACTCGCCCGGATCGATCGCGAGGGCAAGGAGATGCTCCGGCAGACGATCGAACGACAGTTCGACAGCGAACGCCAGCGCCAGTACAACGACGAGCGGTGGGGCGTCTCGCTCGACGTCGACGGCGGCCTCTAGCGATCGCACTGCCGGCCGACGCCAGCGGGCATATCCCGAGCTACGCCGACGAATACATTCTCGGCCGACGCCAGCGGGCATATCTCGAGCTACGCCGGCGGGAATGTTCTCAGACTACGCCGGCGGCATCCGGAGCGCGCGACGACCGGCGTCCCAGACGAGCGCGACGCCGACCGAACACGCGATCGCGGCGGTGAGATCGATCACCTGGAACGTCGCCACGCCGGACAGCGCCTGCCCAGTCTCGACGAGGGCAGCGAGCACGATCACGAACACTGACACAGCGAGTGGGGAGATCCCCGCGGGCTCTGCGGTCGGTGCGAGTGCATAGAGGAGGGACAGCGTCAACACCCCGTACGCAACCCCCTCGACCCACGTTCGCTCGTCGAGTCCGAACGGATCCGGACGCGTGACTGCCGCCTCCGGCCGCCAGAACGCCGCCACCAGGACGAGTCCGACGACCGTGGCGACGATGAGCCACCAGACGACCCCCGGGACGTACGTCTCCTCGGCAGACATGTCAATATATGATACAGCAACCCTCTTAACGGTATCCTGGGGTCGAGTTACTGCTGTCACGACGACAGACAGTCCTGTCGGCCAGGTACTGGTTTGCTCGCCGTCGACGACCAGTGATTCGCCGTTGACGTAGGCTCATGTCGCTGGCCAGGTGAACGGCAGCGTCGGCGGCGTCCTCGATGCCGGTTCCGGGCGTCGCCCGAACGCAAGCCTTAGTGACGTACTCCCCGGAGAGACGGGTAATGCGCGACGCGTTCGAAGTCCGGACCTACGACGGGGCGGCCCGAATCGGCGAGTTGCACGTGCCACGGGCCGACGTCACCGTCGAGACACCTGCGCTCATGCCGGTGGTCAATCCGCACGTCCAGACGATCGAGCCCGCCCGGCTCGAAGCGGAGTTCGGCGCGGAGATCCTGATCACCAACAGCTACATCCTCCACGGTAGCGACGACCTCCGCGAGGACGCCCTCAAACAGGGTCTGCACGACCTGCTCGACTTCTCGGGGGCGATCGTGACCGATTCGGGATCGTTCCAGCTGGCCGAATACGGGGAGATCGACGTGACGACCACCGAGATCCTCGAGTTCCAGCGCGAGATCGGCAGCGACGTCGGGACGCCGGTCGACATCCCGACTCCACCGGACGTCGAGCGCGAGCAGGCCGAACGGGAACTGGCGACGACCCGGCAACGTCTGGAGATCGCCGCGGACCTCGACGTCGGCGAGATGCTGGTCAACGCGCCGATCCAGGGGTCGACCTATCGCGATCTTCGGACAGAGGCCGCCGAGCACGCCTACGGGACGAGCCTGGACGTCTTCCCGATCGGCGCGGTCGTCCCGCTGTTGAACAACTATCGATACGCCGACGTCGCCGAGATCGTCGGTGCGGTCAAGCGTGGCCTCGGCGGGGACGCGCCGGTCCACCTGTTCGGGGCGGGCCACCCGATGATGTTCGCCCTGGCGGTCGCGATGGGCTGTGACCTGTTCGATTCGGCTGCCTACGCGCTGTACGCCCGTGACGAGCGCTATCTGACGGTCCGGGGCACCGAACATCTCGACGAACTGGAGTACTTCCCGTGTGAGTGTCCGATCTGTAGCGAGCACACGCCAGAAGAACTCCGAGAGATGGACGACGACCGCTCCGAACGGTTGCTCGCCGAGCACAACCTGCACGTCTCCTTCGGCGAGATGCGCCGGGTGAAACAGGCCGTCCGCCGCGGGAACCTCTTCGAGCTGGTCGAGACGCGGGCGCGCAACCACCCGACGATGCTGGACGGCTACCGGACCCTGCTGGACGACGCCGACCGGCTGGAGGCGAGCGATCCCGCGACGAAAGACGCCTTCTTCCACGTCTCGACCGAGAGCGCACGCCGACCCGAGGTCCGCCGTCACCACCAGCGACTCAAGCGGTTCGACCTCGACGGTGAGATACTGCTGGCGAGCGACCGGGACGCCCTCGACGAGACGTTCGACGAGAGCTGGACCGTCACCCCGCCGTTCGGCCCGTACCCGCCGGCGCTCGCGGAGGCCTATCCGCTGACCGCAGAGGTACCCGAACGGTTCGAACGCCAGGCCTACGCGGCCGCCGCCGAGGGAATCCGGTGGCTCGTCGCGGCCAATCCCGACGCGACGTTCACCGTGGCGCTGTGGGACTGGCCGGCGGACGTGCTCGCGGACCTCCCCGACGCTGTCGAGCGTGCCGACGTCTCCGGGCACGGATAGGAGCATCCCGGCACGGACGTGTTGCATATCGGCACTGCCAGGCACAGACGCGAGACGCCGGTACTGACGGCCAGTGGCGCCGGGTGCTCGTTTGTCCGGTGGGTCAGCGACCCCACCCGGTCGAAGCGCAAGTCGTCACGTTGATTCGATTCCCCGTAGATAGGTGCGACTGTGAGCAGCACCGTCGAGATTATCACAGTCGTCACGACCATCGCCGGACTAGGTGTTGGCTCGAAGATTCTCGCTGACAGGCTGCAAGTCCCGAGTGTCCTCTTTTTGATCCTCACGGGCATCGTCGTCGGCCCGGAGGGAATCGGGCTCGTGACGCCGGCGGTCTTCGGCGGGGCAAGCGGCGCGCTGCCGGCGATCGTCGGACTCAGCGTCGCGATCATCGTCTTCGAGGGGGCGTTCTCGCTCGAGGCCGAACGGCTGCGAGAGGCACCCCGGGTGACGCTCCGGCTCGTCACGGTCGGGGCGGTCGTCACGCTCGTCGGAACGACAGTCGTCGTCCATTATCTCCTGGGGGCGGCGTGGGACGTCTCGCTGCTGGTCGGATCGTTGCTGGTCGCGACTGGCCCGACGGTCATCACGCCGATCATGGACGTCGTGATGGTCCGCGAGCGGGTCGCTTCGGCGCTGGAGACGGAAGGCGTCGTCAACGACGTGACGGCGGCGATCCTCGCGGTCGTCACCTTCGAGTACGTCGTTCTCAGCCGTCGCGGCGTCGAGCGAGTTGTCAGCGGGTTCCTGTTGCAGTTCGGGACTGGCATCGCGGTCGGGATCGTCGTCGCGCTACTCGCGTGGGTCGTCCTCCGACGACTGGGGCGCTCGGACAACGGGCCACAGAACGCTCGGCTGATCGTGCTCGTCACCGCGCTGATCGCCTACGGGGCCGCTGAGTCCTCGTACACGTTGCTCTTCTCCGGGATCGTCGGAACCGGGCACTCCGAAGCCGGGATCGCCGCGGTCGCGGCCGGCGGGTTCGTCCTCGGGAACCTCGACATCCCCTACCGGGAGGCGGTCGAGCAGTTCAAGGGCGACGTGACGCTGCTGGTCAACTCCTTCGTGTTCATTACGCTTGCCTCGCTGCTGTCGTTGAGCGACCTCCAGACGCTCGGGCTGGCCGGCCTGGCGGCGGCGGTCCTCATCGCGGCAGCCATCCGGCCGCTCGCGGTGATGCTCTGTACGGTCGGGGACACCTTCTCGTTGCGGGAACGGGCGTTCATGAGTGCGATGGGGCCACGCGGGATCATCCCCGCGTCGGTCGCGACGCTTTTCGCACTGGAACTGAACGCACAGAGCCCGGCAGCGCAGAACCCCGAAGCGACGACGCTCGTCGGGATGGTGTTTCTCGTCATCGTCCTGACCGTCGTGTTTGAAGGCGGTGGCGCACGACACATCGCACAGGCACTGAACGTGATTCCCAAGCGAGTGCTCATCGTCGGCGGTGGTCGAATCGGGCAGGAACTGGCGGACCGACTCGAAGATCGGGACGAAGAAGTCGTGATCGTCGACTCGGACCCGGACGTCGTCGAGCGACTCCGGGGCAGTGGATACACCGTTCGACAGGGAGATGCGACCGACAGGGGCACGCTCGAGGACGCGGGCATCGAAAACGCCAAGATCGTCGCCGTCGCGACGGGTGACGACGACGTCAACATGCTGGTCAGTCAACTGGCGAAAAACCGATTCGACGTGGAGCGCGTCATCGCCCGGGTGAACGAGCCGACGAACACCGACGCGTTCGAGGATCTCGACGTCGAGACGGTGCCGAGTTGGCGCTCGGTTGCGTGGTCGATGGACAACTTCATCGAGCGGCCTGCCATCGCCCGCTGGATGACGGAACTCGACGAAACCGGCGACGTACAGGAGATCGAAGTCACGGACAGCGACCGCGTCGGGATGACGGTCGCGCAGCTCTCCGCGGAACTCCCGGACGGCGCGCATCTCGCCCTCGTCAGCCGTGACGGAAACAGCCAGCTACCACACCCCGATCAGGAGATCGAAAGAGGCGACCATCTCACCTTCATTGGGCGGCCGGAACCGGTACAGCAAGCCGTCAGGCTCTGCGAACAGTAAGGCACGATCGTCTGCAGTCACTCTTCGGACGCGGTGACGGTCTTGAGAATCTCGGGCGCTTGCGCGAGCGCGTCGTCCAGCTTCTCGGCGTCGGGGCCGCCGCCCTGTGCGAAGTCCGGCGGGCCGCCACCGCCGCCGCCGACGCGCCCCGCGAGTTCGCCGACGACCTGCCCGGCGTCGACCTCGACGCCGTCGGGGACGCCCACGACGAACGTCGCGCCGTCGGCTCCCGAGCCCAGGACGGCGATCGAGCCCTGTTCGACGATGGCGTTGGCCTGCGCCCGGAGTTCGTCCATGTCGGCGTCGATCCGCTGGATCACCGCGGTGATGCCGGCGACCTCGATCTCTTCGGCGTCGGCGCCGCCGCCCGCCCGGGCCTCGGCGAGTTGCTCTTTGAGGTCCTCGATCTCCTTGCCGCGTGCCTTCCACTCCTCGAAGAACCGCTCGGCGGTTTCCGGCACTTCCTCGGGATTGACGTCCAGCACGTCGGCGGCCTCGTAGAGCGCGTCCTCAGTCCGCTGGGTGGCGTCGATGGCCGCGTCGCCGGCCGCGAACGTGATCCGGATGACGCCGTCCTGGATGCGCTCGGTGTTCTGGATCTTGATCGCGCCGATGTCGCCGGTCCGGGCGACGTGTGTGCCACCGCAAGCCTGGACGTCCTCGCTGACTTTGATGATCCGGATCTGTTCGCCCGGCGGGATCCCGCCCTGGTAGAGGTCGAATCCGTGCTCGTCTTCGGCCTCGTGGCGGTCGGGCCAGTCCTGCGTGACCGGGACGTTCTCCATGACGAGTTCGTTGGCGCGGTGTTCGATCTCTTTGACCTGCTCGCGGGTGATCGACTCGTAGTGGCGGATGTCGATCCGCGCGGACCCGGTTCCCTTCTGGGCCCCGGCCTGGCGGACGTGTTCACCCAGCACCTGCCGGGCGCTGTGGATGACGACGTGAGTCGCCGTGTGGTGACGCATGAGCCGGCGGCGGCGCGTCGCGTCGATCTGGCCGCGGACGAACTCACCTTTTCCGGGGTCGTCGGTCGCCGTGTGGACGATCACGCCGTCGGAGATCTGCGTGTCGACGACCTCGGCCGTGACGTCGTCGGTCGAGAGCGTGCCGTGGTCCGGCGGCTGGCCACCGCCCTCGGGATAGAACATCGTCTGATCGAGCACCACGTCGTAGTTGCCGTCCTCCCGATCGAACACCTCGAGCACCATCGCCTCGAAGTCGGTGCGCTGCTGGTCCTCGTAGTAGAGCCGATCCGTCTCCGGCAACTCGGCCAGCCGATCGTCGTAGGGCATCCCCGAGTCCTCGCGTGCGGTCTCGTCGCCCTCTTCGTGGCGATCGGCCACCAGCGCGTAGAAGTCGTCTGGCGTCTCGACCGCGACGTCGTGTTCGTCGGCGATCTCCTCGACCATGTCGGGCTGGATCCCGTGGGAGTCGTACAGTTCGATCAGTTCGTCCTCGGGGATCGGTTCGCCGGAGTCGGCGTACGCCTCGGCCAGCTGGCGGACGCGTCGGCCCCCACGATCGAGCGTCTCGCGGTACTTCTCGACCTCCGTACGGACGATGTCGCGAATCGTGTCCCGGTTGGTATATCCGAGCCGCTCGGCCTGCATATCGACGAGTTCGTCGAGTGGCGCGTCGACGCCGACCGTATCGACCAGTCGCTTCGTACGGCGCAGTACCATCCGGGCGAGATAGCCCGTCCCGACGTTGCTGGGGACGATCCCGTCGCCCAGCATGTACGCCAGCGTCCGGGAGTGATCGGCGATGGCGTAGATCGTCTCCAGCGGTTCGACCAGCTCGCGCAGGCGGTCGACGTCGACGCCCAGCCGATCCGCGATCTCCCCGCGAGCGGCCTCAACGTCGTCGACGTCGTCGATGTCGAGGTTGCCCGACAGCCGGGCGGCGTCGTTGACGATCGCTCGTTCCTCGTCGGTGTAGTCGATGCCCGCGTTGTCGGTGAGGAAGTCGATCATCTCCGGATAGACGGCCTCGTAGACGGTCGGCGTCCCCTGTGAGACCCAGGTCCACCGCTCGAGACCGTAGCCGGTGTCGACGATGTAGGTGTCCATCTCCGAGTAGGTGTTTCCGTCTTTCATCTCGTAGTCGCCGTCGGGATCCTGCTCGAACTGCATGAAGACGAGCGTCGCCAGTTCCGCACCCTTGTAGATGACCTCGAAGGCGGGGCCGGCGTTGCCACCGCCGACCCACGGATCCTCGATGAGTGTGAGTTCCTCGAGATCGGCACCCAGTTCCTCGAACAGCCCCATGCAGTACTCGACGGTCTCCTCTTTCCAGTAGACCTCGCCCTCGTAGGCGTACTCGTCGACGTCCTCTTTGGCGTTGAACGCGTGGTGGGCCATCATCTCGAAGGCCATGGTGTGCCGTCCCGTCTTGCCCACGTTGTCGATGTCCTGCATGCGGATGCAGGGCTGGCTGATACACAGCGGGTTCGCCGGCGGCGGCGTCTCGCCCGACGTGACCAGCGGCTGGAAGTCGTAAATCGACGCCTGCGTGAGCAAGACGTCGTCGCGCCAGCGATTGGCGGCGACGGGATAGGGCTCGATCCGCGTATGATCGCGGTCCTCGAAGTACGAGAGGAACGCCTCGCGCATCTCCCCCAGGTCGAGTTCCGACTCGAATCCGGGGTCGTCGATGAAGCTGTACTCGTCACACGGCGGCTCCCCGCAGGTCTCCCGATCGGCATCGAGCGTCCAGAAGTGATCCCCACACTCCGAACACTCCTTGCGATGGAACCCGTGCTCGTCGAAATACTCGAGCCGGTATTCCTCGGTGAGGTCGCTCATTAGCGTACTCTTGCCCGGTCCGCGCCTAAATCAGTTCCGTTGGCGTCCCACGACGCGATAGAGTAACCGATACCAATTTCAGTTCGTGCGTCCGGGATACACAATCGCTTAATCGTTAATACTGTTCCACGCCTGTGGTAATACATGAGCCGTATCACGAGGAGACGCTACCTCGCCGCCGGGGGCGTCGCTGCTCTCGCCGGCTGTGGGTCCGTCAACGACGGGTACGGGAACTACGACCCCGACGGGGTATCCGCCGACGGAGCCGGGACGACAGGGGCGGCGGACTCGACCGGCTGTGCCGAGCCGATCGAGAGGACGGACGCGGGCCAGCAGCCGCCAGCAGTCCCCTCCGCCAGCGAACGGTTGCCGCTGCCGCGATCCCCGTCGGCACTCCGGCAGGAGGCGCGCTCCGGCGGGCCACCCAAAGACGGTATTCCCTCGATCGACGATCCGTCGTTCGCGAACGCGGGTTCGGTCGGGTTCCTCTCCGAGGGCGATCCAGTGTTCGGGATCGTCCGCGACGACGTCGCGAAGGCCTACCCCCAGAAGGTTCTCGTCCACCACGAGATCGTCAACGACACCGTCGGCGACCAGTCGCTCGCGGTCACGTACTGCCCGCTGACCGGAACGGTGCTGGGGTTCGACCGCGGCGAGACGACCTTCGGCGTCTCCGGGCGGCTCATCAACAACAACCTCGTGATGTACGACCGCGTGAGCGAAGCCTGGTGGCCCCAGGTGCTGGCGACGGCGATCCCGGGACCGTGGAACGAGGACCCGCCGACGGTATCCCTCCGGGAGGTCCGGCTGGTCTGGACGAGCTGGGAGCGGTGGCGAACCCACCATCCGGAGACGCGGGTCCTGACGACCGACACGGGATACGCGCGCAACTACGGCCGAGACCCGTACGGCTCGTACAACCCACCGAGCGGGCACTACAAGGGAGGATCGACGCCGTTCGCCCGGCTCAATCCGGACGACCGGTTTCACCCCAAGCGAGTGTTCATCGGCGCCCGGACGCCGGCCGGGGCCGTCGCTTTCGGCAAGGAAGCCCTGCTCGAGGCGGGCGTGATGACGGGGCGACTCTGTGAGACGCCCACCCTCGCCGTCGCCGACCCGCGGCTCGAAACGGGGTACGTCTATCTGAACCCCGAGCGACGCGAGTTCGACCACGACGGAGCGACAGTCACTGCCGCGGACGGAACCGACTACCGACCCGAGAACCTGCCGCTACAGCGGATCCACGCGTTCGACGCCATGTGGTTCGCCTGGAGCGGCTTCTACCCCTGGACGAGCGTCCATGTCTGAAACCGCCACTCCGAGAACAGCAGTCGAATCCACGTTCGCGCGGACGCGGGCCGGGATCGATCTGACCGTCCGACGGCGGGACGGGAGGAGCGTCCTCCTCGCGACGACGGTCGGTTATCTAGTGATCTACCTCTGGGCGATCGGCCATCTCGTACCCGGACTGGGCGGGTACGACGTGTTCGTCGTCGCCGATCCGCTCGGGCGGCTCTTCCAGCCCGCGCTCGGGCCGCTGTCGTTCGAACCGGTCGCGCGCGTCCGGATCGGCCCGCTGACGTACCTGTTCTCGTTCAACACCGTCCTGGGCCTCGGCGTGGCCCTGCTGGTCGGGCTGAATCTGGCGGTGACGACGGTCGCCTGGCGACAGCCCGCCTCGTGTGGAGTCGGCGAATCCTCGGCACCGTTGCTGGCGGGCGTTCCGGCCGTCCTCTCGGGAAGCGCCTGCTGTGGCCCGATCGTGCTCATCGCGTTCGGCATCCAGGCGTCGAGTACGCTCCTGACGGCGTTCCAGTTCCTGCTTCCCGTGTCAGTCCTGCTGTTGGTGGGGACGCTGCTCGTCGTCGTCCGGCAGTTCGAACCGGAAGCGATCGAGTAACCGCCGGACACGGACAGTCGAGAAAGAGGTAAGTGAACCACACGACAGCATGGACGTGTGCACCATCCTGGCCCCCCACGATTCGTCACCGTCGGCACCGACGTCGAACTCGCGCCGCGCCGTCCGGATCCCGGGGCGAACTTCTCGTGGACGCTTCGCGACCGACCGACCGACAGCGACGCGTCCGTCGGGGATGATCCAGTCGAACATCTCGTTCCGGACGAGCCGGGGGTCTATCAGCTCGAACTCGACGCGCCCGACGGGCGACACGACCTGACCGTCAGAGCCTCCGAGGACGTCACCCAGCCGTTCCGAGTGGAGTGCGACGCTGACGAGCTGCCCGAACACGATCCGGAAGACGTCTGGGTCACCACGACGTTCAACGACTTCGTCGTCGGGGAGCTACAGCCCGAGCTGGTCGAGGAGACCTACGTCTTCGAGGACTCGGTTCCTCCAGGCCGGTACAACTACGCGATCACCGTCGGCGACGACTTCATGGGAGGTGACTGGGGGAGCACGACTGTCGACGGCCCCGAACGGCCGCGAGTTCGGCTGGACGCCCGGATCGAGTCTGGACCCGACGGCGAGGAGGTCGTGATCGAGGCCGACGCGATGCCCGGCCCGCACAGCGACACCGATCCAGAGGACCTGTCCGTCGAGTTCTACGTCGACGACAGGGACCGGGAGGCGCTACGCGCACCGGGCGAGGATCAATTCGAAGTGGCCGGTCACGAGGCTCGCTGTCCGCTGGCGGCGATCGACGAGCGGCTCCGAGTTCACGCGGTCGCGGTCGGCCAGCGGCCCGGCGTCAGCGACACCGTCCGGATCGAGGCGGACGGGACCGTCGAGCGGCCAAACGAGCCCCCGGAGTGGCTGGAGGGCGCGACGATGTACGAGATTTTCGTGCGGTCGTTCGTCGGCGATAGCGGCGTCACGTTCGAGCGTCTCGAAGAGCGGGTTCCCTACCTGGAGTGGCTGGGGATCGACATGCTCTGGCTGACGCCGGTCCTCGAATCCCGGAGCGCGGCGATGGGCGACGACGCCGAGCACGGCCCCCACGGGTACGACATCGTCGACTACTTCGACGTCGCACCGGATCTCGGAACCCGGGAAGACTTCGAGTCGTTCGTCGCGGCCTGCCACGACGCCGGCATCCACGTCCTGTTCGACCTCGTAGTCAACCATACCGCTCGCGAACACCCGGCCTTCCAGCAGAGCGCCCGCGGCGTCTCCGAGTACGCCGGGTGGTACACCTGGCAGGACACCGAAGAGGTGTTCGTCTCCGAACGGATCCGCGAGGAATCGACCGGCGAGGTCGAGCAGGTCTACGATCACTACTTCGACTGGTGGACGCTGCCGAACCTGAACTACGATTCGCTCGCGGTCCGGGAACACGTCCTCGACGTCGTCGACGAGTGGGCCGAGGTGGTCGACGGGTTCCGGTGTGACGTCGCCTGGGGCGTCCCCCACGGCTTCTGGAAGGAAGTCCGCAAGCGCGTCAGAGACGAACACAGCGCCTTCGACGGCGACTTCCTGTTGCTTGACGAGACGGTCCCACGCGATCCACATGGCGGCGAATTGGAGTTCGACATGCACTACGACACCGGTCACTACTACGGCCTCCGGGAGATCGGCCGCGGCGAGCGACCGGCCGACGACCTGCTCGACGTCGCCGAAAGCCCCGCCGTCGACGGGATCCGCGAGGACTACGTCCCGATGCGCTACGTCGACAACCACGACGAGGACCGCTATCTCGAGGAGTGTGGTCGAGACGCGCTCCTCACGGCCGTGACGGCGACGTTCACGCTACCCGGCGTCCCGATGGTCTACTACGGACAGGAAACCGGCCTGACGGAGACGCGAGCGGACATGAACTGGGTGAGCGGCGATCGCGAACTGGCCCGATACGTCCGGGCGCTGATCGAGACCAGGGAGTCGACGCCGGCGCTGATCGACGGCGACGTCGAGCCGGTCGAGTGTACGGTCCTCGACGGCGATCCCGACCGGGTGACGGCCTTCGGCCGGGACGGTGACGAGCGGTTGCTGGTCGTTCTGCACTTCGGTGACGGGACCGCCGAAGTCGAACTCCCTGAAGCGGTCGCGGAGACGGACGTCGTCACTGGCGAGCCAGTGGCCACCGAAGACAGCGTCGCCACAGTCGAAAACGCAGCCGTGCTCCGGGCGCGGTGATCGACGGACAGAACAGGGCGAGTGTCCCGGGGACAAGCCCCGAGGTACCTCACGGGCGCGTGTTCGGGCTCGACCTCACTCTTCCAGCGCCAGCGACGCCAGCAGTGCTTCGAGTTGGATGCGCTCGTTCGCCCCTTCGGTGATCCGGTAGTCGGCCTCGCCGACGCGATCGAGGATGCGCACGGCGGCCTCGTCGCCGACGTCGAACTCCCAGACCGAGCGATGGATCTGATCGAGGACGTCCCCGCCGGCGATTCCCTGGTCGGTCAACAGTCGATCGAGTTCCGAGCGCGCGGCAGTGAAGTCGCCGTCCAGAGCCTGCTCGACCATCGCGGTGATCTCCTCGGGGCGAGCCGTCGAGGTGATCTCGAAGACTGCGTCCTCGTCGACGACGTTCCCGGTCACGGAAGCGGCCTGGAGACCGTTGATCGCCTTTCGCATATCCCCGCCGGCGACGTAGACGAGCGCGTCGACGCCGTCGTCGGTGACCTCGATGCCTTCGGCCTCGGCGATCCGGTGGATCTGCTCCTCGATCGCCTCGTCGGAAAGCGGCGAGAACCGAAAGACGGCACAGCGAGACTGGATCGGGTCGATGATCTGACTGGAGTAGTTACACGAGAGGATGAACCGAACGTTGTTCGAGAACTGCTCCATCGTCCGACGGAGTGCTGACTGGGCCTCGGAAGTGAGTGCGTCGGCCTCATCAAGGAATATAATTCGATACTCGTAGCCGCCGAAAGAAGTGCGCGCGAAGGACTTGACACGGTCGCGGACGACATCGATCCCGCGCTGGTCGGAAGCGTTCAGCTCCAGGAAATTGTCCTGCCAGTCCTCGCCGTACAGTTCCCGGGCGATAGCCATGGCGGACGTGGTTTTTCCTGTCCCTGCAGGTCCTGAAAATAACATGTGACTCAGGTCGTTGCGGTCGACGTAGCTCTGCAGGCGTTCGATGATGCCCTCGTGGCCGGCAACCTCCGAAAGAGTCTGGGGTCGGTACTTCTCGATCCAGACCTCTTCGCGACCCGCCCGCGACTCAGACTCGGCCTCGCTCATGGTTGTGGTGTGGCCCCGCCCGCTGATAAACTTCCCGAGAACGCTATCCTGATGTGCGCCCACGCGAACCTACAGGCATGCGCGTCACCGTCGACGTCGTCGGCGAGGGAACCCACGAGGTCGAAGTCGGCGAGGGTGGGACCTACGCGGACCTGCTGGAGCCGCTGGAGTACAGTCGACACGAGGTCTCGATCGTCGTCGACGGCCAGCCCGTCCCGGAGGACCAGCCCGTCGAAGTCGATCGCGTCCGGGTTCTCAGGCTCGTCCAGGGCGGCTAGTCATGGTTCACGTGCGAACGGCGAAACCGGAAGAAATCGACGCCCTCCTCGCGATTCTCGACGCCGCGATCCTCGAAACCGATCGTGACGCGGTTCGACAGAGCGGCAGCGACGGGCGGACGCTCGTCGCCGTCGAGGACGGGCGAGTGCTGGGTGCTGCCGTCACGCTCCCGGCCGAGCGTGGCGTGCGTCTCGACGCGATCGCCGTGCGCAAGCGTCGACAGGGCCAGGGAATCGGGACGGCGCTGGTCGAGCGACTCATCGACCGTCACGGGCGCGTCGTCGCCGAGTTCGACGAACGCGTGCGGCCGTTCTACGAGTCGCTGGGATTCGAGATCCGCGAGCGAGAATCAGGACGGTATCACGGTGTTCGAACGGTCTAGACGAGCGGTTCGACAAGATCCCGGCCGGCGTCGAGCAGTTCCTCGACGCGTTCGGGGCTATCGGCTTCAGCGTAGACCCGTAGCTTCGGCTCGGTACCGCTGGGGCGGACCAGAACCCAGGTGTCGTCTTCGAAGGTGATCTTGAAGCCGTCGACGGTGTTGACCGACGCGACCGTCGCACCCGCGAGTTCGTCGGGCAGCGCACCGTCGAGTTCTTCCAGGACGCCCTCCTTTCGCGCGTCGGGACAGGCGACGCTGATACGGTCCTGGAAGACGTGACCGTGTTCGTCGTGGATCGCGGCGACGCGGTCGTCGATCGGCTGCTCGGCCTCGGCGGCGGCCGCGAGCAGCGCGATCAGCACGCCGTCCTTGTTGCGGAGGTGGCTCGTGATGCCGAACCCGCCCGACTCCTCGCCGCCCATGAGGGCGTCGTGGTCTTTCATCGCCTGGGCGACCCACTTGAACCCGACCGCGGTCTCGACGATTTCCTCGCCGTGCGCGCGGGCGACCTTGTCGACGATGCTCGACGTCGAGACCGTCCGGACGGCAGACCCGGATTCGTCTTCGAGGAGGAATTCGTAGAGGACGGCGTACTGGAGGCTCGGGTCCAGGAACCCTTCATCGGGGGTGACGACGCTGATCCGGTCGGCATCGCCGTCGTTGGCGATCCCCAGGTCGGCCTCGCCGTCGGTGACCGTCTCGATGAGGTCGTGCAGGCGATCGGCCTCAGGCTCCGGGGACGTGCCGCCGAACTCCGGATCGCGCTCACACCGGAGTTCGATCACGTCCGCGCCGGCCCGCTCCAGCAGGTCGCCGGTCACGTCGCGGCCGCTGCCGTGCATGGCGTCGTAGGCGACGGTCAGCCCCGAGAGGTCGGCGTCGACGAACTCCAGGGCGTGCGCGAGGTACGGCTCGACGAAGTCGACCTCAGTAACGTCGCCGTATTCGGACTCCGGGACCGGATCGGGTGCGGCAAGCAGGTCCTCGAGTTGATCGGTCACCTCGGGCAGTGCCGGCGCGCCCTCGTCGGGGATGAACTTCACGCCGTTGTAATTCGGCGGATTGTGACTGGCCGTGATCATCAGCGCGCCCGCCAGCTCCCGGTCGCGGACGGTCCAGCCGACCACGGGCGTCGGGCAGTCGCGCTCGCTCAGCAGGACCTCGATCCCGTTGCCGGCCAGCGTCCGGGCGAGTTCCTCGGCGAAGCCCCGAGAACTGTCCCTGGCGTCGTAACCGACCGCGACAGGGCCGTCTTCGAGATATGTCGCGACCGCCTGGCCGACCATTCGCACGCGCGGTTCCGTGAACACGTCCAGCGTCGCTCGCCAGCCGTCGGTGCCAAACTCGATGGCGTCAGCGTCAGTTCCCATACCTCCGGATGTGCTCCCCGCGAGCAAAAAGATGCCTCATCGCGGGTCGCTCACGGATCGTTCGTCGTCCGAGTCGCTCACGGATCGTTCGTCGTCCGAGTCGCTCACGGATCGTAGGTGACGACCGACGCGGCGTCCCGGGCGAACGATTCCGCGTCGGCGTCGAACGAATCGGCGTACCGGACGAGCAACAGCAGTACCGTCTCCGGGTTCACGATCCGGTAACCGTCGGTTCGGTCGAGCAGTCCGACCGTCTGGAGTTCGCTCGCGTACTTGCTGACCGTCGACCGGGAGACGCCGACCGCCTCGGCGAGATCGCTCCCGGTCGCCTCGGGTTCTTCGAGCAGCGCAACCAGCATGCCACGGACGGTGTCCCGACGGAGATACGACAGTGCCGTCTTCTCGAAGTCGTCGAACCGGCCCGCGGGGAAGAACCGACGGTAGTCGCCGTCCTCGTGACTTTCGATCGTGTCGGTTTCGAGCAGTTGCCGGAGATGGTGCTGGGTCTCGCCGGTCCCCAGGTGCAGGTCGTCGCGGATCTTCGAGAAGTGCGCGCCGGGCGTCGCTTCGAGATAGCCCACGATGGCGTCACGAGCGTCAGAATCGCCAGCCGTGGCTTCGGCCCCACCCGCAAAGCGAGCGATCGACCCGGCGGTCCCGAGCGCTGCGAACCGCCGAAGCGTCGCCCGCTTGCTCTCGTCGACCCCCTCGTCGCTCATCGTACACCGGTAGGCGATCCACGAGTAAAATAACTTCCCCTGCGTGCCGCCGTCTCTGTGGCGCCTGCGAGTGCCAAGCCCGGGCGTGCCTAGCTCGTATCGTACTTGTAGGTGGCCTCGTCGGGATCGATTCCGAAGTCTTCCGGCGACTCGGTCGGCTCGTCGTCCTCCTCGGCGTCGGCCGCCTTGAACGCCTCGCGGCGACCAGGCGGGACCCGGAAGTCGTCGACGCGCAGGTGCGTCGGGACGGCGTCGGGCTGGATCTTTTCGCGCTTCTCGGCCAGCCGATCGCGTAACTTCTCGGGAAGGGCGTCCGCGTCGGTCGCCTCGAAGCCGAATTGCGCCAGATACTCGGGCTGGTCGGTCAGCGAGTAGACGATCTCGAAGCCCTCGTCGCTCGCTTTCTGCACCAGACGTTCGATGACGTGCGCGCCGACGCCCTGGCCACGCCACGCTTCGAGGACGCCGATGCTCGTGAGTTCACACACGGACTCGTCGTCTGTCTTGTGAATCCGGATCCGACCGAACCCGGCCTTCTCGTTGGTCTCCTCGTCGATGGCGATGACGTAATCGCGCGACCGGAAGGCCGTCTCGTCCAGGCCCATCTCTTCGATCCGATCGAGCAACCAGACCTCCTCGCGGTTTTTCGCGTCCCGGACGTACATACATCTCTCTACGCTACCGGCCGTCAAAAAGGGTGGCATATCCGCGATATCGTCTGCCAGAGATGGGATCGGCGCCGTGACGGTCCGGATTGCTGTACGCCCTGCGAACACACTCGGTAGCACATTTCAGCCCGCGAGAAACTTATACCGTTCGTCCTCGTACTGGTACCGTGTTCATCGGACACGCGCTGCTGGCGTTTGCCCTCGCGACGCTGTTCGCGGACTGGCGAGGCTGGCCAGCCCGTCGCGCGCTCGCGCTCGGTCTCGTCGCAGGCTCGTTCGCTGCGATCCCCGACGTCGACATGATCTATACCGCGGTGGCGCTCGACGTGGGCCGGCTGAACGCCGGGACGCTGACCCAACCCAGCGTGTTCTGGGACGCCAGCCGTGCGGTCCATCGCTCGATCACTCACTCGCTGCTCATCGCGCTCGCAGCCGGCCCGGCCTTCGGCGCGTGGGCCGCCGGGACGAGCACGTCTCGCCGGTGGCTTGCCGTCCGCGGTATCGCAAGCGTGTTCCTCGCGTCGCTCGTCTGGGCGGCGTGGCTCTACAGCGGCCTTTCCGGTGCGGTCGTCATCGGTACGTTCGTCGTTGCGGGCCTTGTCCTCGCGAGACTGGCCCGCACCCGAACCGGGCTGTCCGGATCGACGGTCGCACTCGTCGCGACCGCTGGCCTGCTGTCTCACCCGTGGGGAGATCTGGTAACCGGCGATCCGCCACGACTGCTGTATCCGCTCGACGTGCAGGTCGTCGAGCAGACCGTGTTGTTGCATGCCGACCCGACGATCCACCTGCTGGGAGCGTTCGCACTCGAGCTGTCTGTCATCTGGCTCGCAGCCGTCGCCGTCGCTCGCGTCGCCGACCGATCACCGACGGTGTTGCTCGACCCGCGCGCCGCGATCGGCGTCGTCTACGGCGTCGCAGCGATCGTGCTCGTGCCCCCGACGCTGGACGTGTCGTATCACTTCGTGTTCACGATCCTGGGCGTCGGCGCGGCTACCGGGGTTCTGGCGGCGTTCCCGGGCTCCGTGTCTGCACTGGCACAGCGGCTCCGCCGAGGTCGGTGGGGTTCGATCACCGGCTGGAACCCCGCTCGGTATTTCCGACTCTCGTGGATGGATCCACCGCGACTCTACGCTCCATCGGTGGATCTCGATCGACTTCTCGATCGGTACCCGTCACCGTTCGAGGCGATCTTCGCCGCCCTCGGCGCGGTCACCATCGCCCTGTGGAGCTACGGGGTCGTCTACGTGCTCTTCGTCGCGTGATCGGACCGGCGTTCGCGAGGGATTTTAAGCCCAGCGGTCCACAGGGACTTCACATGGAAATCTCGGAGCTCGACGCACTGCTCCACGACAGTCGCAACAACGCCATCATCGGGTGGCTATTGATCGTGTTGCTAGGTGGCACCGCCGTCGGGATCGTCGTCGCCACCGGACCGCTGTGGTCGGTGTTCGCGCTCGGTGTCGTCGTGTTGGCGCTGATCCCGCCACTGGCGTTTCGGTCGCCGTACGTCATGCTGCCCTGGGAGGTACTGTTGATAGCTGCGCTCCCGATCGTCGGGCTCGCGACCGGGACCGATCGATTGTCCGGCCAGTTCTCGGTGTACTTCGCCATCGCGGCGGTCGCACTGGTAATCGCCGTCGAGTTGCAGTCGTTCACACCGATCCGGTTCCCGCCGTGGTTTGCCGTCGTGCTCGTCGTCGTCGCAACGCTTGCGTCGGCGGCGCTGTGGGGACTGCTACAGTGGGGATTCGACGTGTACCTCGGCACCAACTACATCACCACGAACGACGATCTGATGTACGAGTGGCTCTACTCGGCCGTAGCGGGAATTCTCGGGGGCGTGACGTTCGCACTGTATTTCCGTCGACGTCGGAAGTCGGTCGAAGCCATGCTAGAGGAAATCGACGACGTCCAGCTCGGGGGTGAGCGGTCGTGAGTCGGCTCGGGTCCAGGATCCGTCTCTCCGAGCGCCGACAGGCGCAACTGACGCGGTTCATGGAGCTGTCGCTCGTCGGACTGTTCTTCATCGGGATCGAGCGCGGGAGCCCAGGCATCATGATCAATACCGGCGTGGCGCTGCTCGTGGCACGTATTCCGTCCATCCTCGAGCGCGACTACCAGCTCTCGTTGGACCCACGGATCGCGCTGTGGATCACGAGCGCCGCGTTCCTCCACGCGCTCGGAACAGTCGGCGTGCCGGGGCTGGGATGGAAGTTCTACTCGGCGATCCCCTGGTGGGACCACGTGACGCACGCGCTATCGGCGTCGGTCGTGGCCGCCGCCGGCTATGCGACGGTGCGGGCGATCGACGAGCACTCCGAAGACGTGTATCTGCCCTCGAAGTTCGTCGCCGTGATCATCCTGCTGTTCGTCCTCGCGTTCGGCGTCCTCTGGGAACTGTTGGAGTTTGCTCTCGGAATCGCGGCCGAACAGCTGGGCACCTCGACGGTGCTGACCCAGTACGGCGTCTACGACACGCTGTGGGACCTCGTCTACAACTCCATCGGTGGGGTCCTGGTTGCGCTGTGGGGCGGGATCTACCTCTCGGACCTCTCCGAGGCGATCGGCGAGCGGTTCTTCAGCGGGACCTGACCGCGAGAGGCAAAGCGATCAGCAGTACTCCCGAAAGAACGACGCTACCAATTGCTTGCCGTGGTCAGTGAGAATACTCTCGGGATGGAACTGGACGCCGACGTGTGGTCGCGACTCGTGTCGAACCGCCATGACGATCGACCGTTCGTCGTCGGTCCGGGCGGTTTCGGTCAGACTGTCGGGGAGCGCCGTCCGTTCGACAGCCAGCGAGTGATATCGGCCGACGTCGAACGCCGCGGGAAGCTGTGTGAAGATACCCTGCCCGTCGTGGGTGATCGTCGATGGCTTGCCGTGGACCACGTCCGGTGCGTGGCCAACCGGTGCGCCGTTGGCTGCACAGAGCGCCTGATGGCCCAGACACACGCCGAGCGCTGGGATCGACAACTGCTCGAAGATC
Source organism: Halapricum hydrolyticum (assembly GCF_025517535.1). Taxonomy (NCBI): domain Archaea; kingdom Methanobacteriati; phylum Methanobacteriota; class Halobacteria; order Halobacteriales; family Haloarculaceae; genus Halapricum; species Halapricum hydrolyticum. Next base: position 153,800 of record NZ_JAOPKC010000004.1, on the reverse strand, counting down.
GCCATCGAGACGCCTGCCTCCTCCGGCGTGCCCGGCCCTGGCGAGACGACGATCGCGTCCGGATCGAGGTCGCGGATCCCCTCGATATCGATCGCGTCGTTGCGCCGGACGATCACCGCCCCACTCGCTCCTCCCGAAGACCCACTCTCGTACCACGCTTCGGTCGTGACGATTTCACCGACGTACTGGACGAGATTATACGCGAACGAGTCGTAGTTGTCGACCACCAGCACCGATAGCCCTTTCATCGCGATTCCTCTCCCTCGGTCGTAGCGTCGCTCTCCCCGACGGAGAAGTCCGGGCCGCCCTCGATGGCCGCGTCGACGGCGTTGATCAGCGCTCGTCCCTTGTCCAGCGTCTCCTGATATTCGCGCTGGGGGTCCGAATCGTGGACGATCCCCGCGCCGACCCGGAGGTGGTACTCCCGGCCGTACCGGACCAGTGTCCGGATGACGATGTTCAGCGTCGCCCGGTCGTCGAGCCCGAAGATCCCGATCGAACCCGTATACGGACCACGACGGGTCGACTCGACCTCGTCGATGATCGCCATCGTCCGGGGTTTGGGTGCGCCGGTGATCGTTCCCCCCGGGAACACCGCTTCGATCGCGTCCGCGAGCGTCTGCCCCGCGCGCAGGCGACCCTCGACCAGCGACACGAGGTGCATCACCTCGCTGTAGCGATCGACGCGCCGGTACTCGCTCACCTCGACGCTGCCGTATTCGCTGACCTTCCCGAGATCGTTGCGTTCGAGATCGACGAGCATCGCGTGTTCCGCCCGCTCTTTCTCGTCACTGGTCAGTTCGGCTTCCAGTCGCTCGTCCGCCGCCGCCGTCTCGCCACGCGGTCGCGTCCCGGCGATCGGCTCGGTTTCGAGTCGCGTTCCGTCCGCGGTCTCGTTCTGCTCGTCCTCGCGGCTCGCGGTTTCACCGCTCACTATGTTCGAGGACTCCCTGCGGTCGTCCTCGCGGCTTGCCGGTCGTCCCTCCCCGCTCACTATGTTCGAGGACTCCCTGCGGTCGTCCTCGCAATGTAGTAGGAGTTCCGGGCTAGCACTCACCAGATCGACGCCCGGAAACTCCAGGAGAGCGGAATACGGAGCCGGATTGACCGACCGAAGCGCGTCGAAGACGGTAACGGGATGTGCGGCAGCCGGAGCGGTAAGCCGGTGCGAGACGTTCGCCTGGAAGGTGTCGCCCTCCCGGATGTATTCTTTGACCTTGCGGACGCGGTCGGCGAAGGCTGCCTGACCACAGTCGCTTCGGAACGTCGCCTCCTCGCTGTCAGCCGGCGGTGAGCCGACGGTCGGATCGCCGTCGACAGCTGACTCGGCCAGCGCGAGCGCCCGTTCGCGACCGTGCTCGTAGGCGTCGGCCGCGTCGTCGAAGGCCCCCACGCGCGGGCAGGCGGTCACGTGTAACGTCGTCGGACGCTCGCGCGGCTCGCGCCAGGCGGCCAGCCGGTCGTAGACGCCCAGTTGCATTCGCGGCAGGTCTCGATCGCGGATGGCCGATTCCGGGAGCGACTCGATCTCTCGGGCGACGTCATAGGAGAGCCAGCCGATCGCACCACACGGATAGGGAACGTCGCAGTCGCCGCGTGCGAGCGATCCCTCGCCGATGACCGATTCGAGCGTCGCCAGCGCCCCCTCATCGGGGCCGGTTTCGACGAGTTCGACGGGGTCGACCCCGAAGTATCCCCATCCCGATCGACCGCCGCTGGTTTCAAGGTAGACGCCTCCATCTCCGTCTCGCGCGCGTCGGTAGGCCTTGAAGGGGTCCTCGACTTCGACCGCGACCTCGACGGGGACGCGTGCGTCTTCGGACACCTCTGTCGCCGTCGCCAGGAAGGACTCACGATCAGTCACGACTCGCGGTTCGCCCATTGTCTGCTCACAGCAGGTGGGGCTGCTTGTAGGTTGCGAGGCCGGCAACGTTGACAGAACGCAGAACTCAGCGATGTTTTGCGCGCTCGATCCAGGTCTGCAGGCGCTTTTCGGAGATATCTGTCTCCTCAGAGAGGCTCTCGGCGTCGCGAGCAGCCAGATCCGCGACCGTCTCGACGCCCGCGTCGGCCAGGCGATCGGCGTACGCCGAGCCGATTCCCTTGATCACGTCGGTCGGCTCGTCCGTCCCGAGGTCTTCGCCCGCCCCGGTTTCACTCGGCTCCTCGTCCGTTTCCGCTTCGCTCGACTCGTCGTCGGTTTCTTCCTCGTCCGTTTCCGCTTCGCTCGACTCGTCGTCGGTTTCTGCCTCGTCCGTTTCTGCCTCGGTATCGCTCGCAGTCGCTTCATCTTCGACAGCAGTCTCCGCGTCTTCCGTCGTCGGGACAGAGTCCGTGTCCTCCTCAGTCTCGTCCGCGGTGTCGGTCCCTTTGACGGCGTCCTCGGACTCCGTCGAGGGTTCGCGCTCGACGGTGACGGTCGTCTCTTTCGATGTGGGTTCGGTGGCCGTTTCGTCTCCGGACTGTGGCGGGCGTCGCTCCGACTGGCCCCGGGACCCACCGATCCCGAGCGCCTCCTTGATCCGATCGAGTAGTTCCGACAATCCCATGTGCGCGTGTTTGACCCCGGTTCACTTAAAGCCGGGCGCGAAGCGCCGCGTTCATCGCCTCGACCGGTGCGTCCCGACCGGTCCAGCGCTCGAAGGCCTCGACGCCCTGGTACAGCAACATCCACGCTCCGTCGACGGTCGTCGCACCAGCGGCTGCCGCGTCTCGGAGTAGTCTCGTCTCGATCGGCGAGTACACCGCATCGAGAACGGTCAGGTCCCCGTGTAGCGCGTCGGCCGGGACGGGCGAGCGATCCTCGTCCATGCCGACGCTCGTGGCGTTGACCAGCACGTCCGCGTCCGCGAGCAGCGTCGGGAGGTCGTCGAGTCCGTGTCCGCTCGCGTCGGGAACTGCCCCGGCCAGGTCGTGTGCGCGTTCGACAGTCCGGTTGGCGATCCGGACGCCCATCCCGGCGTCGGCGAGGCCGAACGCCACGGCTCGCCCCGCACCACCCGCCCCGACGACGACTGCCTCGCCGTCGAGGGACACGTCGTGCTCCCGGAGGGCCCGCACCGCGCCGACGGCGTCGGTGTTGTAGCCAACCGGTCCGTCAGCTGTGAACTCGACGGTGTTGACCGCGCCGATCCGGGCCGCGAGATCGTCCGGCTCGACGACGTCCAGCACGTCCTGCTTGAACGGAATCGTCACGTTCAGCCCGGCGACACCGAGCGTCGTAGCGGCCTCGATCGCTGGCACCGCCGCCTCCGGCTCGAAGGTGACGTATCTGGCCTCAATTCCCAGCTCGTCGTAAGCCGCCTCGTGCATCGGCGGCGACAGCGAGTGCCCGACCGGGTTCCCGATCAGTCCGTAGACATCCATACGCCAGCCTCGGGGCTGATCCAGTTAAGGTTTCGTCGTCTTGCTGCTGGAGGACCAACGGTTGCTCCAGGACATACTACTATGACTGATGCTCGCATAGAGTCGCCAATGACAGATCTGGCTGAGCTGGTGACACGCTCGCTCGATCCGGCCACGCGCGAAGAGTTCGACGCTCGCGTCCGGGAACAGACTGACTTCCTCTACGGACAGTTCGAGGAAGGCGCACTCGACAACGAGGGGTTCGCGATCGGGCTGGAGATGGAAGTGTACGCAGTCGCCGGCCAGCCGGAGGACGGCGAGCAGGTCGTGCAGCCGACCGAAGGAAGCCGGCTACACCAGATCCCGGGAAGCATCTTCGAGGATACCGACGCCGTCAGCAAGGAGCTGGGGTTGCACAACGCCGAGATCAACACCGATCCGAATACGTTCGACGCGGCCGGGCTGGACGCGCAGGCGACCGCGATCGAGATGGAAACCCGGAAAGCTCGCGCGGCAGCGGGCAAAGAGCACTGCGCGCTCGTCCTCGATGCGATGTGGACGATTCCGCCGGAGTCGGGAGCCGTCGAGTATCTCTCGGCGACGACAGACCTCGACGGCGTCCGACTGGCGACCAACATGCGGACTGATCCACGGTACGTCGCGATCGACAACGACCTGCTCGAACGGACCGGCGGCTCGATCGAACTGTCGGTGCCGGGCGTCGAGCAGTCGTTCCCCACGATCCTCCTCGAGTCGCTGGCGACATCGATCCAGCCGCACCTGCAGATCCCACAGACCGCGGCGTTTCCCGAGTACTACAACGCCGCGATCAGGACGATGGGACCGCTGGTGGCGCTCGCGAGCAACTCCCCGTTTCTCCCCGCGGACCTCTACGGCGACGTGGCCGATCCCGAGCGACTCCTCGATGAAACCCATCACGAACTCCGGATCGCCGTCTTCGAGCAGTCGGTCAACGTCACGCCGAACCCGAAAGTGCGGGTCCCGCCGGATCTCGATACCGTCACCGAGGTCGTCGATCACGTGCGCGAGGACGACGTCGTCGCGCCGTTTCTCAGCGAGTGGCTCGACGCCGACTCCGGAAGCGCGTACACGGACAACTACTGGGAGTTCGAGCACAAGCGCGGCACGTACTGGCGGTGGGTCCGATGTGTGATCGGCGGCGACCCCGTCGATGGGGCCGGTGACGAGCGCTCGGTCCGGATCGAGTACCGCCCGCTGCCGACCCAGCCGACGGTCGCCGACGTCGTCGGCCTGCAGGCGCTGACGGCCGGACTGATCCGCGGGCTAGTCGCCGCCGACCATCCGATCACCGAACTCCCGTGGGAGGCCGCCGAGTCGGCGTTCTACGCGGCCGCCAGAGACGGACTTGACGGGGAGCTGGCCTGGGTGACCGCCGACGGCGACCGAACGGCTGATCCGGACGAGATCTTCGCCGAAGTGTTCGAGTACGCCGAACACGGACTCGAAGTCCAGGGGATCGACGGGGCGTCGTATCTCGACCCGATCCGGGCGCGCTGGCGGGCGGAAACGACACCCAGCAGCTGGAAGAAAGCCCGCGTGCGCGAGCACCTCGAAGACGGCCTCGACTTCCAGCAGGCGATCGAGCGCATGCAACGCGAGTATATCCGACGGAGTCGGGAAACCGATTCGTTCGCGGAGTGGTTGTGATCACCGCAGATGATGTCAACCGTCCCGACGGTAGATGACCTCGCTGTCAGATCCCGTACAGCGTCACCGTCCAGAAATCCTCGAAGGCGTCTTCGAGCGCCTGTTCGGGGTCGCCCGTGGCGTCGACGGCAGCGGTCGCGTCGGCGGCGTCGCTGACCGCGCCGAGGACGCTGCGCTCGCCGACGACGAAAAGCGGTGCGTCGTCCGGCCGCTCGGCGAGCGCCTCCTGACAGCGCCCCAGGTGCGTGTCGATCTGGCCGTCGCGGATCCGCTCGAAGCGCGACTGGGAGAACCCGCCCTTGGAGTGGTTGCTCTTGAGTTCGCTGTCGAACCCGTGGAAAGCCGTCCGCTCGCGACCCTCGTAGACGCCCATCGCGAACAGGTCCGAACGGACGAGCGCGAGCGTGAACCGCCCCGTCGGCTCGAACCATGACCGATCGATTTCGACACTGTCGCCCCACCGTGCGAACGGCTCGGGCGGGTTCGGGACGTCGAAGGCGACGCTCACCATCCTGGCGTCGTCGGTGACGGCCAGACACGGCGCGGCGCGGGAAACGAGCGCCGCACGCTCGCCGAACCCGTCCCTGAGTTCTCCCGAGATCTGGTGGTCGTCGACGACGACGGCCGTGAGGATACTCTCCGGTTGCCCCTCCAGTGAGGTCAGCCGGTCGAGCACGCTCTCGATGCGCCTGCCCGTGAGTTGCTCACGTCGCCGATAGGACAGGGTCTGCTCGCCGTCTTCGAGGCGATCGATCCGATCTCGCAGCTGTGTGATCCGATCTTCGAGTTCGTTGACGCGTCGCTCGGCGGCCTGTCTGTCAGTGACGGCGTCCTTGCGACGCTCCTGCTCGGCCTCGAGGCGGTCTCGCAGTTCGGCCCTCTCGTCTTCGAGCGTCTCGATGCGCTCTTTGAGTTCGGCACGGCCGAACAACTCGTCGAACATACCCGGGTCCGGGAGGCGAGGACGCTTAAATCCCGGTCTGATCCGGCAGTGACTGCTCCATCTCGAGCAGCTGCTCGGCCCGGTCGGCCTTCGCGAGGAAGACCTCCCTGAGCGCGGGTGGGTTGCGGATCCGCGCGTCGTCTTCGATGATCTCCGGTGGGACCGCGAGCGTGTCGGCCGGCACGCCGTCTTCGCCGTGGACCCGGAAGTGTCGCGTCCCGAGTTTCATTACGAGCGGCTGCTCGGGTGTCGCGCCCCGCTCCTCGGCGTAGAGTTGCGTTGCGATCTGCTCGTATTGCTCGCGACACAGCGCCGCCAGCTGGTGATCCTGTGGCTCGACGTAGAGCCGTCCGAGATAGTACCCCCGGGAGAACTGTTCGAACATACTGTGCGTGTTCTTCTCACGCATGAAAGTGTATAAGTCTTCCGCGGGCCCGTGAAGGTCGACTGTCAGAATTCACCCGCCGGAAACGCGCTCGATCGCGGTCGCGTTGACGAAGTAGACCGCCGTCTGGGTTGCGTCACCCGTGACCTGGACCGTCGTCACCGTCCGATTTCCGCCGGATCCGGATGGCGTCCGCTGATCGGTGAACCAGTAGGGGATCGAAACGCGCACGTACGCACCATCGTCCGTCGTGTTCACGATCGTCGTCTCGAGGCTGCCCGCACCGCCGACACCGTATTCCGCGTGATCGCGTTCCGACAGCATCTCCCGCACCCGCTCTGATTCGCGGTCGATGATCTCCTCCTCGACAGTCGCGTTCACGTACTCCGAGACCTGTCCGTTTGCCGTGGTCGTCGGACTGGTATCCGAAACACACCCCGCGAACCCCAGCGCGAGGACCAACACGCAGGCGATCGCGATTCTGTACATATATCTTGAATTATTTTGTATTCGTCATATATATATATATACTGGTTTTTGGCCTGAGTGGAACACAAGAGGCCGACTCCCCGAACGTCTATCGACCGGGAGGAAGTTCGTGAGCTTCCCGTCGAATTTTGAGGACGCCTTCGCACAATGGTATCGGGGAACGGTTATAGAGTGGTCACTCCATGTAGCCCAGTTGCTGGAGTCGCTCGGAGACCTCCTCGCTCGCGTCGGAACGTCGGCCAGCCGATTCGAGTGGGTCACGCGTCTCCACGTCCGGGTCCTCGACGAAGACGTCGAGCACCTCCCCGCGCATGTCCGTCGGGACCGCACAGCCGGCGTTTGCCAGGACCGTCGGCGCGATGTCGGTGATCGAAATCTGTTCGCGCTGGCCGCCGGCCTCGAAGGAGGGGCCGGACGCGACGAAGATCCCGGTGTTGGTGTTCTCGGCGGCCCAGCGGGCCGGCTCGGTCATGATCTCGCCGCCGCCGATCCCGTCGTTGACGTGGACGCCGGGGCGCTGCTCGACCACGACGTCGGGAGCCTCCTCGACGTACGGTCCGTTGTAGATCTCCTCGCCGCGGTAGACGTTCGTGAAGATCCGGCCGTGCTCGTCCTCGACCGTCCGGAGGTCCTCGATCAGGGAGTCGGCGACGCTGTCGACGTCGTAGTCGGGGTTGACGTAGATCGGCCCCTGCGAACTCGCGACGGCCTGCGTGTTCGGCAGGTCGATCGCGTCGAGCTTCTGGCCGCGTTTGACGCCCGCCTCCTGGGGGACGAGTTGCTGGACCCGCTCGGGGACGACTCGCGAGAGGAACTCGACCATCCCCAGGCGCTTGGCGATCGCCAGCGCGTTCTCCCGGGTCAGCCCCACCTGCTGGAAGACGCTCCCGAGCGACTGGGTGCGTGCCTGGTAGCCGTTCTCTGCCAGCCACTCGTTGACGTAAAACTCGGTCTGGGTCGGGCCGCTGCCGTGGTCGGACATCACGATCAGATCCGTGTCCTCCAGATCGGCGAGACGACCGATCCACTCGTCGACGAGTTTCCAGCCGCGCTTTGTCGGCTCTGCGTCCCAGAAGAAGTGATGCAGGACGTTCAGGTAGAACAGCGTCAGGTGCATGAAATCCAGCTCGCGCTCCTCGAAGAGGGTGACGGCGGCCTCGAAGCGGGCCTCGAACAGCTCGAGGATCGCGTCGACTTCCGCGCCGGTCTCGTCGTTGCTCGACAGCAGCGGCTCCGGGTGGACCCGGTAGCCGAACCGGTCTTCGAGTTCCCCGGCCAGTTCCGGCGGAGACGTATAGCCCTCCTCGATCGAGCGGTATTCGCCTTCGACGGCGTCCGGCCCGCCCGAGACGACGAACCCGTCGATCTCGCGCGGCGGATACGTCGAGGGCATGTTCATCACACCTGCTGTCTGCCCCTCGTCGTTGAGGTAGTCCCACAGTTCCAGCGTGTCGAAGTCGCTGCCGTTGCAGACAGTGATCTCGCCGGCGTCGAGATCGACCCGCTCGAACCAGAAGACGCCGAAGCCGCCGGGGTCCTTGCCGGAGGCGTAGCACTTCCAGTTGGGGAACGTCACGGGCGGGAGGCAACTGCGACTCTCGGCCCAGGTGCCCGACTCGCGCAGCGCTTCGAGATTCGGCAACTCCCCTGCCTCGATCCAGGGGTCGAGCAGCCGCCAGCTGGCGCCGTCGAGCCCCAGTACGAACGTCCGGGTCATAGCGGTCGTTGCCCGGCACTCGGCAAATGTCTGTTCATCCCGCCGTGGGTGCAGGTCCACCGACTGCAACGAACCCAGCTACGATTCTGCCGACTTCCAGGACGGATCCAGTCGCATCGTCGGATACCACCCGACGAGCGCGGGGAGGTAGACCCCGAGGAAGCGATCGATGAGGATCGTCGGCCCGGCGATGGTCGCCGGGACGCCCAGCGCGGCCAGCACCAGCGTCGCGGAGGCCTCGGCGATCCCGACGCCGCCGGGCGTGATCGGCAGCAGCGTCACGGCGTAGGCGGTCACCAGTGCGATCGGCAACAGCAGCACCGAGAGTTCGACGCCGGCCACCGACAGCGAAAGCGGCGAGAACTCGACGCCGGCCGCCGACAGCAGCACCCACACTCGCACACCGGGGACGACGAGCAGCGCGACCGCCCAGCCGACCGCGTAGCCGCCGATCGCGACCGGATCCCGGCGGAGTCGACCCAGCGTCTCGGCGGTCTCCTCGCCGATGTCGGGCAGCGCGCCGACGGCTTTCGCCAGCAGCGCCTCGGCGTAGGGGAGTCGCTCGATGGGGATCCGATCGCGGACCGCGGCGGCCAGCGTCGCCGCCCCACCGAGTCGCGTGCCGGCGACGAACAACAGCGGTCCGACGACGAGATACAGTCCCGCAGAGGCGGCGATCACGACCAGCAGTCCGGGCGACAGCGCCGAGGCGAACACGCCAAGTCCGACCAGCGCGACGATCCCGTAGAGCACCGCGAACAGCGCCGTGTGCAGCGTCGCCACCGCGACGACCGTCCCCCAGGTGTAGCCGGTGTACTGGCGGAGGACCGCCGGTGCGAGGGACTTGCCGACGGCCTGGGACGGCGTGAGGTGATTGATGAACCGGACCGTCAGCATCACGCCGGCGGCCACGCGAAAGGGGGTCGAACGCACCCGGTTGATCAGGACGTGCCAGGTCCAGAACTGCGCGACCGTTCCCAGCACCGACGCGCCGAGCACGATCGCGACGGCCGCGGGAGCCATCCCCGAGAGGGTCACGAGCACCTCGGCCCAGTCGGCCTGCACGACCAGCCAGGTGAGCGCGGCGATCCCGACCCCGTAGCGCAACAGCCACAGCACGCGTCGTCGGTCGATCATCGCGGCTCACCCCTGGGTCGCTGGCGTCTCATCTCGCATCACCTGGGGATCGGTGGCGTCTCATCTCGCATCACCCGCGACGCTTCGGGCAGTGACGAACTCGAAATCGCTGGCTAGGATGCGCTCGATCGCGCGCCACATCCACTCGCCGGTCCGGACGTACACTCGTCGCGGAACGCCCTCGACTTGTGGCAGCGTCGCGAGTTCCCAGGGGTGGACGTACAGGACGGGTGCGATCCCCCGTCTGGCGAGCAGTTTCATTCCCAGCAGGGTGTAGTGGACGCCGAAAAACCGGATCCAGGTGCCCGTCAGCGGCAGCCCGAGTCCCGGCATCACTGCGATCGGCAATTCGGTCACTGAATCGGGTGCACTCGCCTGCAGATCGCTGGCCAGGGTCGGCTCCCGGACCGACCACTCGCCGCCGTACCAGCCGGGGATCGACCGACAGGGGGCGACGCTGGAGTCGTACTCGTAGCCCACCTCGGCCAACAGATCGAAATGATCCGCTCCGAAGTCGAAGGCAGGGGCGCGAAAGCCCGTCACCGACGCGTCCGTCACCGACTCCAGGACCTCCCGCGAGTGAGCGAGTTCCTCGCGCCGCTCCGCGGCCGTGCAGTCGGTCAACAGCGGGTGAGTATGCGTGTGCGATGCGATCTCGTGGCCGCGGTCGGCCGCGGCGACGATCCGTTCCGGATAGCGCTGGGTGACCTCCGAGACGACGAAGAACGTCCCAGTCGCGTCGTACGTGTCGAGCGTCGTGAGCAGTCGCTCCATCTGGTCCGGGCCGACGTCGTTGGGATTCGGCGTGGACCCCTCGGCACTCCGGTAGGCGGGCGTGTGAGCGAAGCTCTCGAAATCGACCGAGAGGACGGCGCGTGTCATGTGTCAGTCCTCGTCGTCGGTCCGCTGTTCGAGATCGTAGCGCAGCAGCGCGAGTTCCTGAGTGAGATCGGAGAGCTGTCGGCGGCTCTCGACGAGCTGGACGTACGTGTAGAACACGACGAACAGCAACAGGAGGTTCGAGACGAAGAAAATGGAGTCGGTTCCACGGGCAAATCCGAGCGCCGAGAGCCCGCCTTCGAGCGCGGCGAGCAGGTCGACCGTCTCGAGCGCGCTTCCGATCGATATTACAAGCAACCCGACGCCGAACCCAGCCCACAGCAAGAACTCGAAGATCCCCTCTTTGCGTGCCGCGACGAGCCGATAGCTCTGGTAGAGCAGCGCCAGTCCCGCGACGATACCGATCACGTGGATCGCTGAGAACCCGAACATCGTTATCTGAACAGGAGTACCTTCATCGTCGTCTTGATCATCCGTGGCGGGTACTTCAGAAACGTCCCGAGATCGAACTGCGATCCGTCGGTTTCCGGGGGCATGGGCGTCGAGACCTCGACGATCCGGTAGCCCTTCCGGGACGCTTCGAGCGTCTGTTCGAGCGCCCAGTGGCTGTTCTCCGGCCGGGAGAGGTCTGCGAGCAGTGCCGTCGTGTACGCCCGGAACCCGCTCGTGACGTCCGTGATATCGAGACCGGCCAGGGCGTTGACCTCCCAGGTGAAAAACCGGATCCCCGCCCGGCGGACGAGGCTGTACTCCCTGTAGCTGTCGTTGAGGAAGCGGCTGCCGATCACCATGTCTGCGCCGTCGGCGATCCGTTCGAGCAAGCGCGGGATGTCAGCGGGGTCGTGTTGCCCGTCGCCGTCGATCTGGACGACCACGTCGAACTCCTCGCGCACGCCGACCAGATAGCCGGTGTGGACCGCGCCCCCGACGCCCATGTTTCTGGGATGTGAGACGACGCCATCAGCGACCTCCCGAGCCCTGCTTTCGGTCCCATCCGTGCTCGCGTCGTCGATCACGACCACCTTGTCGACGTAGCGACTCGTCTCGGCGACGACGTCGGCGATCGTCCCGGCCTCGTTGTACGCGGGGACGATCGCCAGCACCGACAGTTCGGTGTCGCGGTCGTGCATCGGTCGGGCGGTGTCCCGGTCGTCCGACGGAGTGTCGTTGTCAGTCGCGGTCCGCGTCGATTGCGTGGCCATCAGTGTTCCTCGGTGAACTACGTGATCGTTTCCGTGGGGCTCTCAAAGACTTTTCGAGGAGAGATCGTCCGAAGTCGCCCGTCTTTTTGTGTCGTGAGGGGATACCTGTCGATGATGTGGCTGCCCTCCCCGCTCGAACGAGCCTACCAGCAAGTGCGCGAGGATCTCGCTGCAGATCCCTACCTCGCGTACATCCTGCTGCTATCGGCGTTGCTCTCCTCGTTCTGGGTCTGGCACCGGCTGCCGAACTTCGCGACCAGAGACGAGCGCTGGCGGGTTGTCGACGTGATGGAAGTCGCCGGCTTCGTCGTCAACGACGAGTTCAGCCTCGAAGCCCTCCAGGAGGGGACGAAATACTGGCGCGTCTTCGGACCGACGCTGTATCTCTACGCGCTCGTGGCGCTGCCGGCGATCGCGATCGCCGTCCTGATCGGTGACGCGAGCGCGTTCGGCGACATCTTCGGTGCGCTCGGGACCGATCTCTACGCCCACTGGCAGGCGATCCCTGCCTGGCTGTGGTGGGCGACGGTCCTGCCGGCCCGGCTGACGAACGTCGCGTTCGCGGTCGGATCCGTCTATCTGCTGTATCGGATCGGAACGCACGTGCGCGACCGGGCGACCGGTCGGCTCGCCGCGCTGTTGCTGTCGCTGACCTGGGCCGTGATCGTCCTTGCACACGAAGCCGGCGAGGACGTCCCGGCGCTGTTTTGCGTCCTGCTGGTCTTCTATCTCGCCGTGCGCTACGTCGAGGCCGGCTCGCGGCGGCTTTTCCTCGGCGGGAGTGCCGTCGGCGGGCTCGCGATCGCGTTCAAGCCGACCGCAGGTGTCACGGCGATCCTGCTCGGCGTCGCGTACCTGTTGCGCGCCGGCCGAGTGGACGACCCGAAACGGGCGCTGTTCCGGCCCGAACTGTTGGTCGGCGGTCCGATACTCGCGGTGGTCGTGATGTATCTCTCGTTCCCGAGTGCCGTCGTCAACACGATCCCGAGCGGTGCGTCCGGTGGTGTGCTGTCCGAGATATGGGACGGTCCAGAGGTGGTTCTCGACCGAGTCGACCGCGTCGCAAACGAGAAGACGCGTTCGCACGGGTGGCTCGATCGGCCGGCCTGGTGGTGGTACGTCCGCGGTGCTGCCAACGGACTCGGCTGGCCGCTGGCGCTCGCGTCCGTCGGCGGCGTCGCGGTGGGGGTCGCCACGCTGGGACGACGGGCACTCGTGACGCTACAGCCGGATACGGTCCGGTCGGTGCGGAACACGAAGCTGTCGCTCGAAACGGCCGGAATCGTCCTCGCGCTGTCGGTGATCGCCGTCATGACGACTGTCTTCTCGACGTGGGCGTACTTCCGGACCCACCACCTGCTGCTGCTGTTCCCGATGGTGATCCTGCTGGTCGCACTCGGGTTGCAGTGGCTCGACGTCGAGTACGAGCAGGCCGCCCACGTGCTCACCGTCGTGTTGCTCGTCTCGACGGCTATCTACGCCGGCGTCGGAACGGTCGGCTACGCCGACCAGCCGCGTGACGCGGCCGTCGGGTGGCTGCACGACCACGGCGGTGCAAACGCCACAGTCGAAACGTACGCGGGGGACTCCCAGGAGGCTGCGGTCCCTCACGGCTGGACGATCTACCGGCCGACCGCCGGGACGGACGGACTCCTCCGGAGCGATTGGATGCAACGCGTCGAGCAACGCTGTCCCGACTACATCGTCCTCAACTACCAGCGAGCGATGATCTGGCTCGCGCCGGACAATCACAGCCGGCTCTCGGAGCGCTGGACCTATCCGGGAGACGCCGAGTACGTCCGCGATCTGCTCGCCGAGGACGGACCGTACGAGAGCGAACAGGCACCCTACCCCTACGACGTGGCCGCGACGTTCGGACGGGAGCCGCCGTTCCTCGACGACGGCGAGCCCTACGACAGAACCTGGAACGTGATCCGGGCCGGAATCTATCCCCGGACGATCGAGTACGGCGATCCGCAGGACGTCGGCGTCTACGGGTACGCGGTCGTCCTCGAACGAACAGGGGCGTGTGAGTCGTAGTTACTGTTCGTCGCTGACCTCATTCCCGAGCGTCCAGGGGTCGTTCGAGAGCAACCGTTCGGGCCTGAGCATACCCTTGACGTGATGGCCCTCCGACTCGTGGTCATCGATCTCTTCGCGGTCGATCTCGGTCTCGCAGTCCGTGCAGTACCAGCGGGTGTTCATGGCTCGACCTCCGGTTGGGTACGCGCCGCGATCGTTTCGCGAATGAGCTCGATCACGTCGGGGATCCGCTCATCTACGGCGTCACTCAACTCCGTGCCTGGTCCGGTGTCGGCCGGCTGGACGCCGATCACGAGCAACTCGTCGGGCAGGTTGTAAGGATCTTTTCCGGTCTGTAACGCATCCGAAAACGAGAAGTCGTGCATCAGCACTTCGGGCGGCGAGCCGTCGAACGACCCCTCACGGTAGCGGTACCGATGGATCGAACCCGGTGGAGCGTCCTCGACCGCAACTGCGTCGACGACGATCGCGTAGTCGGCTCCGCTCATCGCTTCCAGCGCGAAAAACGCCGTCGTGCCGGCGTGGGTCGCGACGACGCCGTCCGGGAGACCCTCGTCACGAAGCGCCTCGACGACGCGCTCGCCGACGCCGTCGTCCCCCATGATGGGGTTTCCGACGCCGACGACGGCGATATGCGAGTGCTCACTCATCCGTCGGCTCACCACCGCGTGTCGCGTCGCCGGTCGTCACGTCGCTTTCCCGCTTCTCGGCCTGTCCTCCGTCTGCGGCCGTGGCTGGCCCGTCACCGGTCGTCGGCTGGTCACCGGTCGACTCCTCGTGTTCACTGTGGACGATAAACGCGTCGACGTCCCCGAACACCATCGACTTGAGAACGTCCCAGTTGCTCGGCAGGGCGGCGAAATAGATGTGAAAGAGTACCATTACTGCGGTGATGAATGCTAGCAGCAGGTGAATCTGCTTGAGCGTTTCGAAGGCCAACCAGCCGGCCATGAAGCCCAGCGCGTCGATCCACCAGGTCGACTCGGTCGCCATCTCGCGATACATGCCGAAGCCGGTCAGCGCGAGGATTCCGATGAAGATGGCGATCCACCAGAAGAACGTCTTCTGCATCGGATGGTGAGCGATCCAGTCGCCCTCGTCCTCGTCGTAGGCACGCCGGGCGTCGTGGTAGTACGGCATGTACTTCTTGAGACCGACGAACGCCTCGGCAATGTCGAAGCTGACCTGAATATCTGCCATCTCCAGTAGCTGGTGGTGTTTGTCGACCAAGACGTAGTAGTAGGGGAAGACGACGAACGTGATCGCCACGATCAGGATCCCGGTCCACATGTGGATCCCGAAAGCGACGTAGTAGCCGCCCCAAATCCCGGACTCAAGGAGGAAGTAATTACCAGACCAGATCGCCAGTCCCGTCCACAGCAACAGGAAAAACAGGATCGCCTGGATCCAGTGACTCAGACGGTTCCCCAGCGAGTGTCGCTCGACCGGCCGACGCTCGGCCGTCTCGAGTTGTGCGACCCTGTCGTCGGTCTCGATAATGTCGGATCGGGCCGTCCGCCAGAGCTGTCGGCCTCTGTCGAGCAGGCTCGAGGTGCCGCCGGTCTCTCCCGCCGGCGACTCGCCCGCGTCGTCAGTCGTCCCCGACATCGGTCATCCCTCCCGGCGACGCCGGTTTGAGTTCGGTCTCGTAGGATCCCTCCGGACTATCGACGTGGACCGAGCAGGCCAGGCACGGGTCGAACGAGCGGATCGTCCGCATCACGTTGATCGGGTTCTCGATGTCCGCGACCTCGTCGCCGACGATGGCTCCCTCGATGATCGACGGGTTGTCCTCGCCGTCCCGCGGTCCGATGTTCCACAGCGTCGGCGTGATGATCTGGTAGCGTTCGATCTCCCCGTCCTTGACGTCCACGTAGTGAGAGAGGGTCCCCCGGGACGGCTCCCAGAGGCCGACCCCCTTCCCGGTGTAATCGTCGGGGAAGTCGGCCATGAGCGGTTCGCTCGGGTCGAACGCGTCCAGCAGATCAAGCACCCGGTCGCGAACGATCAGTGCCTCCTGTGCACGGGCGATGAGGCGGTTGAGCGTATTGCTCTCGTCCGAGCCGCCGCCCAGGTCCGCCCGGAGGTTGAACGGATCGTAGCCCGAGATCGTGAGCCTGGCGAGCGGTCCGACCTCCATCGTCTCGCCGTCGAATCTGGGTGCTTTCCCCCAGGAGTAGGCCCCTTCTTTGTTGGGGTCTGGCTCCGGTGGTTGCGCCTCGGTCGGTTTCCCGCCCGACTCGTCGGTATAGTACGAGTACTCCGTGTCTTCGGAGATGGCAGCGACGATTTCGTCTTTCGTCATCAGTTCGACGGATCCGTCGCGATACACGCCGCGCTTGAAAATCCGTTCGTCGGACTCGGGCTCCCTGAACAGCCCGTTGCTGTAGTAGCGGTTCGGTCCCGATCCGAGGTCGGCAGCGCCTTCCCTGGCGGCGGCCACGAGAATCGAGACGACGTCGTGGAGCCCCTCGCCCAGCTGTGGGTCGAACTCGCCGTTCTGGACGTTCGCAAGAACGTCCGGAACCGCCTCGGTCGGCCCGAGCCAGTTGCTGACTTCCCGGACGCGGGACTTGACGGTCTGTACCGTCGAAACATCCGGATTCGTCGCGACCCCGCCAGGGACGAACGCGAGCGGGTGGGGTGCACGCCCGCCGAACTCCGCCAGCGCCTGCATGAGCTTGCGCTGGTTTTCGAGCGCTCCCTGATACCCGTCGCCTTCGAGTGGGTCCAGCCGCTCGAATCCCGTGTCGGCGACTGCGTCGCTGTAGTCGGGACCGACCAGGGCGAACAGGTGGATCGCGTGGTTCCACAGGAAGAAGATGCCCTCGACCGCGTCCCGGAGAATCTTGGCGTGCTCCGGAATCCCATCGAAGGCACCGGCGTTGATCGCCGCGTCTTCGGTCGCCCGCGACGAGCCGATCCGGTGACAGATGAAACAGACGCCACAGACTTTTCCCGTGAGCTGTGCCGCGTCCCGAGGTGACCTGCCGACGGTGATGATTTCGGCCCCCCGGAACATCTTCATCGTGCTTCTGGCCTCCGCTATCTGACCGTCCTCTACTTCCAGCTCCATCCCGTGGTGGCCTTCGATACGTGTCGTCGGATCGATTTTTACTTCTACCATGATAAATCACACCGGTTTGTCGTCCCCGGTCTCCGCATCCGACTGCTGGCCAGCGTCTGACGCCGTGGACTCCGCGTCGGCGTCTTCCGATTGGCCTCCGTTGCCGTCCTGTTCGGACTTCCCGTATCCGGTGACCTTCCGGGCGGCGTGAGCACCGATGCCGACCACGCCGGCGCCGACCGCGGCTAGCCCGGCCGTCTCGACGTCGACGCCGAAGATATTCTGGCGTTCGACCGACTTGTCCAGCGGCTGGAAGCGGTCCCAGAACCCGGGCTCCATACAGCCGATACACGGCGCGCCCACGTTGAGACAGACGCTCGTCCCGTCGTTCCACAGCCGAGTCTGGTCGTCACAGTGCGTGTAGGGTCCGGCACACCCCACCTGGTACAGACACCCCTCCTCGCCAGGTTTGTCCGCGAACTCGCCGCGGTCGAAGTAGCCTCGCCACTTGCAGTTGTCGTGGACGAGCGGTTCGTAGAACGGCTTCGGCCGGTTGTACCGGTCGAGCTCCGGTATGTGGCCGTTGAGAACAGTCGCGATCGTCAACAGTATGTAGTCAGGATGAGGGGGACAGCCTCCGAGATTGACGACCGGAAGCCCCGATCCGGCCTCGAAATCCGGTCCGAGTACGCCGGGTTGGGAACGTTGCTCGAACTGGAGCCCCTTCGCTCCCGTGACGTTCTTGCCGACGTCGTGGAGCCGATTTTTGTTCTCGGCCGCCGGCCAGCCGCCGAAGGCTGCACAGTTGCCCACGCCGATCACGTACTCGGCCTCGGGGGCCAGCTCCGTGACCCAGTCGTAGACCGGCTTCTCGGCGACCGTCGCGGCGGACGGAATATCGGTCGGCACCGACCCCTCGAGGACGAGTATGTCCGGCGACTTGCTCATCGACTCGATAGCTGCCTCGCCGTGTTCCGCCATGAGCGTGGGATGGAACGTCAACTCCATCCGGAACTCGCTCAAGGTCTCCTCCAGAGTCGGATACTGTCCCTGCAGGAGTGATATCGTACACCCCGAACAGCTCTGTCCTTGCAGCCAGGCGACCTCGACCGGCCCGTCTGTCGCCTGCTGAAGCGCCTGCGCGATCTCGCCGGTGTGGCGGGAAACGACCGCTCCGGCAGACATCGTGCCAGCGAGCTTCAAGAAATTTCGCCTGGTCTGGCCGTTGTCACTGCTGCGTATGGCCATACTGAGAAAAGGAATACAAAGAACATTAAAAATAGATATAGATTCTTGCGCTCTGAGAAGACCAGTTCAGTGTCGAGTCAAGGACTGTGAGAGGTTATCGGAGGAATCCGGTGGTTTCGCCATGAGAGTTGCGTTCCACCGTTCAGTCTGGGGTTGGAATCCCCCGACCGGCGACGATACTCTCGATGGGAAACCGTCGACGGGCACGACTAGATCGGACTCGGACCTCCACAGACCGAATCGAGCGAGGACCCGCCCGGGAGAAAGGCGTCCATATCAGAGAGTATCCTGCCCGAAATACGACATACGTGAGTACTACTGACGGAAAGACACCGAAGCAGCACCCCGATTGGCGGCGACAGAGGGCCAAAGAGATGAGTGGCGCGGCCCGCATTCCCGAAAGCTGCCCGTACTAACGTATCCACTTTTCGATGTTTTCTCTACTAGTCGCTTACCGTGAGTACGCATCTGATTCGGTGTAAAACTCTCTCTAAAGCGTCTCTACCCTTTACATACGCAGGAATTGTGGGGTTCTGACGAGGGTGAGTAAATAGTGATAGAAGACAGAGTAAAACGCACATCAGCAGTCGTGATTTTCCTTGCGATCGGAGTAGCGACACTGACGGGCACTGTACTCGCGGCGGACGTCGCCAGCGAGCAGAACGCAGCCCAGACAGCATTGAATCAGACGAACGACTCGTTCAACGTCTCGAATTTGAGCGTCGAGGACGGTGAGAACGTCACTGTCACCGCCGACATCGACAATCCCGGAGCGGAGCCAGCGATCCAGGCGGTCGAACTCCGTATTGACGGTGAACTGATCGAGTATCGACCCTGGGCACTCAACCCGGGAGAGACGGAGCAGATCAGTTTCGACGTCGGGTCCGATCAGGTGAGCGAGGATAGTATCATCAGCGTGCAGACGCGGATGCGTGGCGAAGTGGCGATCTTCGGCGAGGCGACATCGCCCGAAGCATCGATCACCTTCGAGGATCAGACCAGTGACGGCACCAACGTCACGATCGCAAACATCTCGAACGACGAGACGCCCTACTATGGGGCTGTCTGGACGGTAAATAACGAGACTGGTGAACCCGAGACGCTCCTCGGGGCGACACAGGTTACTGAGAACGAGACAAGTAACCTCACGGTCTCCTTCGAGGAACCGATCGAGGAGAACCAGACGCTCGTGGCCGCCGTCCATCCTGACGAAGACGGTAACGCCAGCACGGTCGATCCAGTTGCTGACGAAATTCTCGCCAGTGACACGGCCAACGTGACTGTCGAGATGGTCGAACAGCCACCCGAAGCGTCGGTAACCTTCGAGGACCAGACCAGTGACGGCACCAGCGTCACGATCGCAAACATCTCGAACGACGAGACGCCCTACTATGGGGCTGTCTGGACGGTGAACAACGAGACCGGTGAACCCGAGACGCTCCTCGGGGCGACACAGGTTGCCGAAAACGAAACGAGTGACCTCACGGTCGATTTCGAGGAGCCGATCGAAGAGAACCAGACGCTAGTCGCCGCCGTCCATCCTGACGAAGACGGCGACGCAGAGACGATTGACCCGGTTGCTGACGAAATTCTCGCCAGTGACACCGCTAACGTGACTGTCGAGATGGTCGAACAGCCGCCCGAGGCTTCGGTCACTTTCGAGGACCAGACCAGTGATGGCACTAGCGTCACGATCGCAAACATCTCGAACGACGAGACGCCCTATTACGGGGCTGTCTGGACGGTGAACAACGAGACTGGAGAGCCCGAGACGCTGCTCGGTGCCGCTCAAGTCAGCGACAACGAAACGAGTAACCTCACTGTATCCTTCGAGGAGCCGATCGAAGAGAACCAGACGCTCGTGGCTGCCGTTCACCCTGACGAGGACGGCAACGCTAGCACGGTCGATCCAGTTGCTGACGAAATTCTCGCCAGTGACACGGCCAACGTGACTGTCGAGATGGTCGAACAGCCACCCGAAGCGTCGGTAACCTTCGAGGACCAGGCCAGTGACGGCACCAGCGTCACGATCGCAAATATCTCGAACGACGAGACGCCCTATTACGGGGCTGTCTGGACGGTGAACAACGAGACTGGCGAACCCGAGACGCTCCTCGGTGCCGCGCAGGTCAGCGACAACGAGACGAGTGACCTCACGGTCGATTTCGAGGAGCCGATCGAAGAGAACCAGACGCTCGTGGCTGCCGTCCACCCTGACGAAGACGGCGACGCAGAGACGATTGACCCGGTTGCTGACGAAATTCTCGCCAGTGACACGGCCAACGTGACTGTCGAGATGGTTGAACAGCCGCCCGGAGCGTCGGTGACCTTCGAGGACCAGACCAGTGACGGCACCAGCGTTACGATCGCGAACGCCTCGAACGACGAGATACCGTACTACGGAGCTGTCTGGACAGTGAACAACGAGACTGGCGAACCCGAGACGCTCCTCGGGGCGACACAGGTTGCCGAAAACGAAACGAGTGACCTCGCGGTCTCCTTCGAGGAGCCGATCGAAGAGAACCAGACGCTAGTCGCCGCCGTCCATCCTGACGAAGACGGTAACGCCAGCACGGTCGATCCAGTTGCTGACGAAATTCTCGCCAGTGACACGGCCAACGTGACTGTCGAGATGGTCGAACAGCCGCCCGAGGCTTCGGTCACTTTCGAGGACCAGACCAGTGATGGCACTAGCGTCACGATCGCAAATATCTCGAACGATGAGACGCCCTATTACGGGGCTGTCTGGACGGTGAACAACGAGACCGGTGAACCCGAGACGCTGCTCGGTGCCGCGCAGGTCAGCGACAACGAAACGAGTAACCTCACGGTCTCCTTCGAGGAACCGATCGAAGAGAATCAGATGCTAGTCGCCGCCGTCCACCCTGACGAGGACGGCAACGCTAGCACGGTTGACCCGATCACCGAGGCAATCCTCGCCAGTGACACCGCTAACGTGACTGTCGAAGCGGTCGAACAGCCACCCGAAGCGTCGATCACCTTCGAGGACCAGACCAGTGACGGATCGACTGTCGCCGTCGCGAACGCGTTCTACGAACAACCACCGTTCTACGTCGCCGTATACGGCACGAACGCCTCCAGCGACATGATGATAATCGGTCTCCAGCAAGTCAGCGAACCCGAATCGAGCGGGCTGACGATGACGGTCGACGAACCGCTCGCCGAAACCGGAACGCTCGTCGTCGGGCTCCACCCCGACGCTGACGGAGATGCCGAGACGGTCGATCCGATGACGGACAGTTACCTGGCTATCGGTATGGCTGAGGTGACCGTCGACCTCGACGACGCGAACGCAACGAGCGCTATCGAAGCCCTTCTGTAACGACCGGCGTTACTACTCGATCACGCTATTTTTCGCTCACGTCCAGGATTCGCCGCTCGCCAGATCAGTTGCTCCGTCCAGTTTCGAGGATGGGCAGATATCTTCGAGCACGCAGACTTCACAGTCGGGGCTCCGTGCCGTACAGACGGCCCGGCCGTGGTCGATGAACAGGTGAGTGAACGCCTGCCACTCCTCGCGCGGGACGATAGAAGCGAGATCCCTCTCGATCGCTTCGGGTCGTTCCTCTTCGGTAAGGCCGAGCCGGCGAGTGATCCGCTGGACGTGCGTGTCGACGACGATCCCTTCAACGACGTCGTGGCCGTGCTGGAGGACGACGTTCGCGGTCTTGCGCCCGACGCCCGGCAGGTCGGTCAACTCGGCCATCGTATCCGGGACCTCCCCGTCGTGCTCCTCGACCAGGATTTCCCCGATGCCCTTGAGATACCCGCCCTTGTTGTTGTGGAACGTGACGCCGTAGATGTCCTCGGCGAGTTGCTCCTCGCTGGCCTCGGCGTAGTCCTCGGCGGTCTCGTATTTCTCGAAGAGGTCCTCGGTGACCTCGTTGACGCGCTCGTCGGTGCACTGTGCCGAGAGCACGACCGCGACGAGGAGTTCGAGCCGGTCGGAGAAGTTCAGCGAGATGGTCGAATCGGGGTACTCCTCGTGGAGTCGGTCGATCACCTCGGCCGCCTGTGCCTCGCGAGAATCGAGTGGCTCGCCCATGGGAGGGCCTTGGACGGCCGAGGCTTGAGAGGTTCGAAAGCGGCTAGACGCTGTCGGCCGGCCGGTGGCCGAACGGCAGCAGGTACAGCGGTTCGAACACCGCTTCGAGCGCCAGCACGTCCGCAAGCGCCTCGTCGTCGAACGCACCCACCGGACAGCTGCCCAGTCCGCGGGCCTCACAGACCAGGTGGAGGTTCTGTGCCGCGTGGCCGGCCTCCATGTGGACATAGCGCTCGCCGTGGTCGGGGTACCGGCCTGTGGTGCGGCTGTAGTCCGCCGACAGCGCGACGACCGCGGGCGAATCGACGACGACCGGCTGATCGAGCGCAGCCGCCGCGAGTTCGTCGTGGATCGGCCCGTCCAGGCGGCGCTCGAGCGCGTGCTGATCCGGATCGTAGCGGTACAGTCCAGGGTCGAGATCCACACAGCCGCCCGGGGCGACTTCGAGGTCGGCGACCAGCGGGAAGGTGGCCCCCGCGCTCGGGGCAGCCCGCATGTCGACGCCGTCCCGTTCGTGTGTGACGCCCTGTACCGCCCACAGCAACTGCGCGACGGTGTCCAGCGAGACGGCCTCGTCAGCGAACGAGCGCCGGCTCGCACGCGTCGCGATCGCCGCTTCGACGCTCGTCGAAGCCCCGCTCGATGGCTCGGGAAGGTCGACCGTGTTCATACGTGCCCTTCACAGGCAACTACAAAAAGAGCCGGTCCCGTCGCTATGAACCCTCGGTCGCCTCGACGACTGCCGACTGAAGCTCGTCGAGTGGCACCTGATCGTTGGCGTCGCTGACCTCCCACGCGAAGCGGATCACACACCTCGGGTCCGCGACCACGAGCGCCCGCCGGAGTCCGCCAGTCGTTCGACCGACGCCGTAGAGGTCGGTGACGTAGCCGCCGCGATCGTGGAGTACCGGGAACGGCAGCCCCTCGGCGAGTCGGGCCAGCGCGTCGGGATCGGTACCGATCCCGAAGACGCTGAGGCGATCGACGACCTGTGCCCAGTCGACGCCGGCGAGCGCTTCGAGCAGCGGCCGCGCTGCCGATTCGTCATCGGGCACGAAGGCCAGCACTACCGGTCCGGCGTCCGCCGCGGCCGAGAGCATGTACTCCGCACCCGGAGCGTTGGCCGCCGACAAGTAGAAGTCCGGCGCTGGATCGCCCGCTTCGAGCATAGCTGTTGGTTGCACGGCACGAGAAAAAGCGTGTGGGTGTCGTATACATCGGCCCGTGCGACAGTGTCACAGTCCCGGACAATCCTGAAGGGGGTCGCCGCCGACTGTCGACGTATGCCCGGTCCCGTATTCCTCCGTGGCGAGGACGTGACGCTGCATCCGCAGGGCGAAGACGACGTACAGTTCCTCCAGCGGCTCATCAATCATCCCGACGTCTGGCCGTCGCTGGCGAGCGTCGAGCCGCTGACCGAGGCCGAAGAGCGCGAATGGATCGAAGACACCGACAAGGACAGCGTCGACCTCATCGTTTGCGCCGACGGCGAGCGCGTCGGGACGATCGGGCTCAACCGATTCAACGAGACGTGGGGCCTGGCCGAACTCGGATACATGATCGATCCCGAGGCCCAGGGCAACGGCTACGCCACCGACGCCACCCGCCGGCTGGTCCAGTATGGGTTCGAGGACCGTCGCCTCCACAAGATCATGGCGAACGTCTACGAGAACAACCCCGCGTCCCAGCGCGTCCTCGAAAAGGTCGGGTTCCAGCAGGAGGGCGTCCTGCGCGAGCAGGCGTACGTACGCGGGGAGCGCATCGACGTGATCCGGTACGGGTTGTTAGCCGAGGAGTTCTAATCGGCACGCTCTCGCGCGAGGACGCAACTGCTAATTGGTTCGAACACCCAGACCACGTATGGCCTTTCGCCGGCTGTTGCGTGGACAGATCGACCGGGAGCGACTGGAATCGGTCGCACAGGCGGTCGCCGAGCGCCACGGACAGTCGGTCGGTCACATCGAGCTGCTGGACGGGAACAACTGGCTGTCGGCACCGTTCGTGCTCGACGATCAGTATTTCGTCAAGGCCATTTCCCGCCAGCACTCGCTGGTACACGCGTTGCTGACAGCCGGGCGCAACCTCGGGGCGTTCTCCAGCGGTTCCGAGGGCTTTTTCGAGCACTTTTCGACGCCGGCGGAGATGGCTGACCACGAACTGGCCGCGGCTCGGCAGATGCGCGAACTCGGGATCAACGTCCCGCGCCCGATCGAAGCGTTCGAACACGACGGTCTGGGCGTCGTCGTCATGGAGTACCTCCCGGAGTTCATCACGCTGGACGACGCTCCGGTCGGAGACGTGCGCGCCCACGCGGCGCCGCTGTTCGAGTGGCTGACAGAGATGCACGAAGCGGGCTTCGCCCACGGCGATCTCCGGGCGGAGAACGTCCTCCTCTCGCGGGGCGAACTGTACTTTATCGACGCGACGGCCGTCGACGAGCGGCGGATCCAGGACGCGCGCGCCTACGACGTCGCGTGTGCACTGGCGGTGCTGGAGCCGATCATCGGAGCCAGTGACGCGGTCGCGGCAGCTGCGGCCGTCTGTGATGATGAGACGCTGTTGGCCGCCGAAGACTTTCTGGATTTCGTCAATATCCGGCCCGATCACAGCTTCGACGCCCGCGCCCTGAACGGTGAGCTGGAGAAGGTAGCGACTCGGGACGGAGAGCCAGACAGTTCAGCGTAGCCGGTGGGTGCGGGCGACGCGCTGCATACGGACAGAGAAAACGGAAAGAGGGGGTGGGGGGTGGGGGGTGGCACCCAAAACTGGGTGCACGCTCGGCTTGGACGGCGGTATTCAAGAACTTTGTGGCCAGGGTGTCGGCTATTCTGCTATTTTCACGGTCGTTAGACATAAACACGCGGGATTCGTAAATCGAGATTGTGACGACGACGGCACCGACCGACGCGCTGGAGCCGACTGTCCGCCAGGCCGCGCGTACGGACTTGCTCGCGGTCTTCCGGATCGAACAGGCGTCGTTTCCCCAGCCGTGGCCTTACTCGGCGTTCGAGCAGTTCCTCGCCTCGCCGGGCTTCCTGGTGGCGGAAGTCGGCGGTCCCGACGAACCCGGTCAGTCCGGAATCGTCGGCTACGTCGTCGCCGACACCGTTCCGAATCACGGCCAGCCGCTGGGTCACGTCAAGGATCTGGCGGTCCACCCCGACCGGCGGGGAGAGGGCGTCGGTTCACTGCTACTCGGGCGGGCGCTTGCTACCCTCGACGACGTGGGCGTCAGTTCGGTAAAGCTGGAGGTCCGGGCCGGCAACGAGCGCGCCAGGTCGCTGTACGAGCGCTTCGGGTTCAGACACCTACGGACGATCCCCAACTACTACGACGACGGCGAGGACGCGTTCGTGCTCGTTCGCTGATCGACCGCCTTCGATCGCCGCGAGCGGGCCGTCGATCCGTTCAGGCGCTGCCGAATCGATGCGGGAACACTGTTCGTTACCCATAAGCCCCACGACCCCGAATCGGGTGTAATGACTGCGCAAGCCGCCGAATCACGCGACCTGGCGGTCGTCATCGGTCTGGAGGTCCACGTCCAGCTGGAGACGGACACGAAGATCTTCTGTGGCTGTTCGACCGAACCCGCCGAGGAACCCAATACCAACACCTGTCCCGTCTGTCTCGGGCTCCCCGGCGCGCTGCCGGTGCTCAACGAGGGGGCGGTCGAGGCCGCCGTCAAGGTCGGCAAGGCGATCGGCGCCTCGATTCCCGAGGAGACGGCCTTCCACCGGAAGAACTACTACTACCCCGACCTGCCGAAGAACTTCCAGATCACCCAGTACGACGCCCCGATCTGCCAGGACGGCGTTCTGGAGTTCGGCCACGAGGGCGAGCGCCGATCGGTGGGGATCCGGCGCGCCCACCTCGAAGAGGATCCCGGCTCGATCAAGCACGTCCGCGAGGGGACCGAGAGCCTGGAAGCCCGGACGTGTTCGATCGATCGAGCCGACTACACGCTGATCGACTACAACCGCGCGGGGACGCCGCTGATGGAGATCGTCACCGAGCCGGACTTCCGCGATCCGGCCGAGGTGCGGGCGTTCCTCGAAAAGCTCGAGGAAGTCCTGGAGTATCTGGGCGTGTTCGACCCCACTCGTGACGGAAGCCTGCGGATCGACGCGAACCTCTCGGTCGTCGACGCCGAGGACGTGGACGCCGACGGCGAGATCGACGAGGACGTGCTGGAGGAAGCAAACCGCACCGAGGTCAAGAACATCTCCAGTCACAAGGGCGCAGAGCAGGCGCTGTCCTTCGAAGCCTCGCGCCAGAAGAAGCTACTCGAGTCCGGCCGTGCAGTCGCACAGGAAACGCGACACTTCAACGAGACTCACGGCAACACCGTCGCGATGCGCTCGAAGGAAGAGGAGAAAGACTACCGCTACTTCCGGGAGGCCGATCTTCCTCCGCTACAGGTCAGCGACTGGAAAGACGAAATCGAGATCCCGGAGCTGCCCGACGCCCGCCGGGAGCGCTTCCAGGCGGAGTACGGACTCAGCGCGGAGGCAGCCTCGAAGCTGACCTCGACGAAACAGGTCGCGGACTTCTACGAGCAACTCGCACGCGAGTACGACGCCGATCTGGTGGCGACGTGGGTCGCCGACAACCTACTGGGCGAGTTGAACTACCGCGACATGGACGTGACCGACATCGAGGACCGCCTCGAGGAGATCGCGACGCTGGTCGAACTGGTCGCCGAGGAAGAGATCACGGCCAAAAACGCTCGCGAGACCGTCCTCCGGGGAATGCTCGACGACGGCGACGATCCGAAGACGATCGTCGACCGGGAGGGGCTGGGCAAGACCTCCGGCGACGCGGTCCAGGAAGCCGTCGAAGAAGCGATCGAGGAAAACCCCGACGCCGTTGAGGACTACCATAGCGGCGAGGACGGCGCGATCAACTTCCTCGTCGGGCAGGTCATGCAGAAGACCGGCGGCTCGGCGGATCCCGGCGAGGTCAACGGCCTGTTGCGCGAGGAACTCGAAGGCTGATTTCGCGATCCAGTCTCTCGTCCTCGGTACGCTCTCGCACAGTCGTCACGCACGCGCATCGTGCGCGCGCCTTGTCCGACTCTCGTCTTGCGATTTTCCGGCGAAAGACTGATTAGCGGGTCGTTGCGTAAGGACTCACAATGAGTGTTCGCGTTCGAGACGGTGATCGACGGTGCAGTTGATAATTACCGAGAAGGACAACGCCGCGCGGCGGATCGCCGACATCCTGAGCGATGGCGGGGCCGACGCCGAGCGACGCAACGGCGTCAACGTCTACAAGTGGGGTGGCAAGCGCTGTATCGGGCTGTCCGGCCACGTCGTCGGCGTGGACTTCCCGCCGGAGTACAACGACTGGCGGGACGTCCAGCCCGTCGAGTTGATCGACGCAGAGGTCGTCAAGTCCCCCACGCGGGAGAACATCGTCGCGACGCTGAAGAGCCTGGCTCGGGAGGCCGACGGAGCCGTCATCGCGACCGACTACGACCGCGAGGGAGAGCTGATCGGCAAGGAGGCCTACGAACTCATCCGGGAGGAGACCGACGTCCCGATCCAGCGGGTGCGGTTCTCCTCGATCACCGAAAACGAGGTCAAGCAGGCCTTCGGTAATCCGGACGATCTGGATTTCGACCTGGCCGCGGCGGGCGAGGCCCGACAGGTTATCGATCTCATCTGGGGGGCGGCGCTGACGCGGTTCCTCTCGCTTTCGGCTCGGCAGCTGGGTGACGATTTCATCTCTGTCGGCCGGGTGCAGTCGCCGACGCTGAAGCTGATCGTCGATCGCGAACGCGAGATCGAGGCGTTCGACCCCGACGACTACTGGGAGATCGTCGCCGAGTTGGCGAAGAACGGATCCGGCTTCGAGGCGCAGTACTTCTACGACGACGACGGCAGCGAGGCCGAACGCATCTGGGAGGAGAGCGAGGCCGACCGGGTCTTCGGGCACCTGCGCGTCCAGGAAACTGCCACGGTCGAGAGCGTCCGCCGGCGAACCCGGACGGACGCCCCGCCCGCGCCGTTCAACACCACCGCGTTCATCCAGGCCGCCGGATCGCTCGGCTACTCGGCCCAGCGGGCGATGTCGATCGCCGAGGAGCTGTACACCGCCGGGTACGTCACCTACCCCCGGACGGACAACACCGTCTATCCCGACGACCTCGATCCCGCGGAGCTGCTCGAGTCGTTCACCGGGACGAGCCCCTTCGGCGAGGACGCGACGGCACTGCTGGGGCAGGGCGACATCGAGCCGACCCGCGGCGACACCGAGTCGACCGATCACCCGCCGATCCACCCGACCGGCGAGTTCCCCGATCGGAACGAACTCAGCGATGGCGAGTGGGAGATCTACGAGCTTGTCGTCCGGCGCTTCTTCGCGACGGTCGCCCGGCCCGCGACCTGGGAACACCTGCGGGTGGTGGCCGACGCCGAGGGACTGCGGCTGAAGGCCAACGGCAAGCGCCTGATCGAGGCGGGGTATCACGAGGTCTACCCCTACTCCAGCGCCAGCGAGACCCACGTTCCCGACGTACAGGAGGGCGAGCAACTGGCGATCGAAGACGTCGAACTCCAGGCCAAGCAGACCCAGCCGCCACGGCGGTACGGGCAGTCACGGCTCATCTCCAGGATGGAGGAGATGGGCATCGGCACCAAGGCGACGCGCCACGGAACTCTCGAGAAACTCTACGATCGGGGGTATATCGACGGCGATCCACCGCGGCCGACCGCGCTGGCGAAGGCGGTCGTCGACGCCGCCGAGGCCTTCGCCGAGTTGATCGTCAGCGAGGAGATGACCGCCCAGCTGGAAAAAGACATGACTGCCATCGCCAACGGCGAGGCCACGCTCGATGAAGTGACCGACGAGTCCCGGGAGATGCTCGAACGCGTCTTCGAGGAACTGCACGACTCCCGGGAGGCGGTCGGCGAACACCTCCAGGAGTCGCTCAAGGAAGACCGGACGATCGGCTCCTGTCCGAACTGCGGCTCGGATCTGGTGATCCGCCAGTCGCGATACGGGTCGTACTTCGTCGGCTGTGACGGCTACCCCGAGTGTGAGTACACGCTCCCGCTGCCCTCGAAGGGCGAACCGCTCGTGATGGACGAGGTCTGTGAAGAACACGACACCCACAAGGTCAAGATGCTCGCCGGCAGCGATACCTTCGTCCACGGCTGTCCGCGCTGTCAGGCCGAAGCCGCCGACGAGAACGAGGACCGTATCATCGGTGACTGTCCTGAATGTGGTGCGGAACACGGAGGCGAACTGGCGATCAAGCACCTCCGGTCCGGCTCGCGACTCGTGGGCTGTACCCGCTATCCGGAGTGTGAGTACTCGCTGCCCTTGCCCCGTCGCGGCGAGATCGAGATCCAGGACGAGCGTTGCGAGGAGCACGATCTCCCGCACTTGCACGTCGTCGACGGGGACGACGAGCCCTGGGAACTGGGCTGTCCGATCTGCAACTACGAGGAGTATCAGGCTCGCAACGCCGTCGAAGACCTGGAAGACCTCGACGGCGTCGGATCGAAGACCGCCGAGAAACTTTCCGCGGCCGGCGTCGAATCGCCAGCCGACCTTGCCGGGGTCGAACCCGACGCGATCGCCGAGCAGGTCCGGGGCGTGAGTGCCGACCAGATCCGCGACTGGCAAGCCGACATCAAGGCGTGAATCGCCCCCTCATTTATTAGCTCGCTCGGACGAATTGTAACTGACCCATGAGTGATGGCAGCATTGCACAGCGGCTCCGACAGCGTATCGATCGCGTGCGCCAGGAAGTGAACGAGGCTGTCGACGAGTCCCAGGGGGCCGGCGAGCAACTCCGCACGGAGGTGCAAACGACGATCGACCGGCTGGACGATCGACTCGACGCACTGCAGGACCGGACAAGAGACGAACTCGACGAGGTGCTCGACGAATCCAAGGAGACAAGCGAAGAGTTGCGACACGAGGCGAACGAAGCGTTCGACGACCTCGAAGACAGCATAGAGACGCTCCGGGCGAAAACGACGGAACTGAGCGAGGGCGCCAAAGCCGAGGCCACGGAGGCAATCGACAAGCTGCAGGCCGAACTCGACGACCTTCGAGAGCGAATCAAGTAGGACCACTGTTCGTGTTGTCCGGGTGAGTGGTCTCCCGGGTGTGGAAACGATCCAGACGACTCGCGCACCGTTCTGACCGGCTGCGAACACTTGGCCCCCGATATCGGGGCTGGAAACCTACCGAACCGGAGCCGGTAGGAACGCGCATGGACGTCGGCCCGGACCAGCGCTACGAAGTCGTGTTGGTGTCGGTGCTCGCCTTGCTCGTTCTGGGGCTGACTCCGGCAACGATCACACCTGCCGTCCAGCCGTCGACGGAGCTGCAAGAGTTCGACGCCTGTAACGCGTGCGGAACGCCGATACAGCTGAGCGAAGTGTACCAGGGCCCGTACACGACCGCCGAAAACGTGACGGGTGCCGACAGCGAGTCGACGACTCCCAGTGATGCCGATCAGCGCGAGACGATCGCCTCCAGTGACTTCGACAACGAGTCGACTGCCGAGGATTACATCGAATCGGGGGCAGCCACGCCGAGCGCGTCAAGCGCGTTTGCGACCGCGTTTCGGGACCCGGCGACGACGGCCAGCCGAGCGGCGCGCGTTTCGGGATCGTCCGCGGTCAGCACCGGACACTCCCGGTAGAAGGTGTTGAACGCCTCGGCGAGGTCGCGCGTGTAGGTCGCGACGACGTGCGGACGCAGGTCGTCGGCCGCCTCCTCGATCACGGCCGGGAAGCGGGCGATTTCCCTGACGAGATCGCGAGCCGCGTCGGTTTCGAGCGCGTCGATGTCGACCTCCCCGGGAACCTCGTGACCGGCCGATGCAGCCTCGCCGAGAATCCCACAGCAGCGCGCGTGGACGTACTGGACGTACGGGGCCGACTGGGCCTCGAAGTCAAGCGCCCGGTCCCACTCGAAGGTGATCCCCTTCGTGGGCTGTTTGGCGACGATGTCGTACCGGACGGCACCGATCCCGACCTGGTGGGCGATCCGCTCGATGTCGTCCGCCTCGAGGTGGTCGTCGCGCAGGCGATCGTCCAGGCGGTCCTCGACCTCCTCACGAGCGCGGTCGATCGCCTCGTCCAGCAGATCGTCGAGGTCGACGCCGGTCCCCTCGCGCGTGCTCATCCCGCCCTCCGGGAGATTGACCCACGAGTAAAAGACCTGCTCGAGCTGCTCCGTGTCGTGGTCCAGGAGATCGAGCGTGGCGACGAGCTGTTCGGCCTGGAGCTTGTGGTCCTCGCCCAGAACCGTCACGGCACGATCGAAGTTGTCGAACTTCCATTCGTGATGCGCCAGATCACGCGTGGTGTACAGCGACGTGTCGTCCGCGCGCAGGAAGACCAGGTTCTTCTCGATCTCGGGCAGATCCAGCTGCCAGGCGTCCTCCTCGTAGACCGCCGCTTCGAGGTCCTGCAGCCGGTCGACAACGTCGTCGGTCGTGCCGTCGCGCATGAACCGCGTCTCCTTGACGAACTCGTCGAATTCGGCGGGGAGCCGCTCCAGCGTGGCGGTCATCCCCGAGAGGACCGTGTCGACGACCTCCGAGACGCGTTCGTAGGTCTCCTCGTCGCCGTCCTCCAGTCCCTGGAGGATCGCCTGGATCTCGGCTTCGGCATCCTCGACGGCGTCATCAGCCGCCTCCTCGAGGTACGTGTTCCCCTTGCGGTAGTACCGGACCATCTCGTACTCGGGAGAATCACGGTCCGGTTCCGGCAGGTCCGACTCGTCGAAGGTCTCGTAGGCCCAGGTGAACACGGCGATCTGGCGGCCGGCGTCGTTGACGTAGTAGTGACGCTCGACGTCGTAGCCGGCGTACTCGAGCACGCGCGCCAGAGCGTCGCCGATGATCGGGTTTCGGGCGCGGCCGACGTGAACCGGCCCCGTCGGGTTCGCCGACGTGTGTTCGACGACGACGCTCGTCTCCCGGTCGGGCAGGGTTCCGAACGCCTCGTCCTGTGCGGCTTCGACGGTGGCTTCGAGGTACCTGTCGCTCGGCAGGACGTTGACGTACGGCCCCTGCTGGCGGAGCGCGCCGATGTACTCGTAGTCGGCGGCGTCGATCGCCTCGACGATATTCGCGGCGATCTCGGGCGGCGGCGCGCCGGCTTCGCTCGCCAGTCGGTAGGCCACGCTGGAAGCCAGGACGGCCGGCACGTCCTCGGGGGGCGTCTCGATACCCAGATCGTCGGACGGGAGATCGAGCGCCGCCAAGGCAGTCGCGAGGGCGTCCTCGACCTCCGCGCGCAGGGAGAGTAACATATCTCCCCGTTTTCCGGCGTCGGGTATTAGCGTGACGGGTTCGGTTCGCAGGCAGTCCGAACGTCACCGCACGGCTGTCACCGAACGACGGTCACGGGAACCGGCGAGCGCCTGATGACCGTCTCGGCGACGCTACCCAGCAGGATCCGCGAGACGCCCGACCGACCGTGGCTGCCCATCACGATCTGATCGATGTCGTTCATCTCGGCGAACTCGACGATCGTGTTGGTGGGCTTGCCGATCTCGGTCTCCCGGTCGACCGAACCGCCTCCACCCTCCAGGTCCGGCTCGACCTCCTCGAAGATCTCCTCGGCGCGCTCTTTCTGGCGCTCGTACCACTCCTCGGAGAACGTCGGGAGCCCCGCCTGGACGCTGTAGCCGGCCTCCGCAGGATTGATAATGTGCAACAGCGTCACGTCGGCGTCAGGGTAGTCCTCGGCGACGAACTCACACGCTCTGTGGGCCTGCTCGGACCCGTCGACCGGGATCAAAATGTGCTTGCCCATAGTTGAGTATTCACACGGAGGGACCGTCAACGTTCGGGGAAACTATAACCGAACAGACAATAGATTGCGGCCAGGCCACCCAGGCGTTAGTAGAACGCGACCGGTATGCCGACGTCCCCGTCGGCGGCTTCGACCTTCTCGATGGCGTCCGCGAAGTCCTCGGATTCGACCTCGATGCGGCCGTCTCGAATAGCGAACATACCGGCCTCGGTCGTGAGGCTGGCCAGTTCCGCGCCGGTGAACCCGGCGGTTTCGTCGGCCCACTCGGCGAGGGCGACGCTATCGGCGAGGTTCATCTCGCGGGTGTGGATCTCCAGGATCCGCTCGCGGCCCTCGAAGTCGGGCTTTGGCACCTCGATGAGGCGGTCGAAGCGGCCGGGCCGGAGGATCGCCCGGTCGAGCATGTCGAAGCGGTTGGTGGCGGCGATGATCCGGATCTCACCACGGTCCTCGAAACCGTCCATCTCCGAGAGGAGTTGCATCATCGTCCGCTGGACCTCCGCGTCGCCGGAGGTCTTCGATTCGGTCCGCTTGCTCGCGATCGCGTCGATCTCGTCGATGAAGACGATCGCTGGCTCGCGCTCGGAAGCAAGCTCGAACAGATCCCGGACGAGTTTCGCGCCCTCGCCGATGAACTTCTGGACCAGCTCCGAGCCGGCCATCTTGATGAACGTGGCGTCGGTCTCGTTGGCGACGGCCTTGGCGAGCATCGTCTTGCCCGTGCCGGGCGGGCCGTGCAGCAGGACGCCGCTGGGCGGGTCGATCCCGACCTCACGGAACTGCTCGGCGTTGAGTAGCGGTTCCTCGACGGCTTCCCGAACCTCGCGGATCTGGCTTTCGAGCCCGCCGATGTCGTCGTAGGTCACGTCGGGCGACGAATCGATCTGCATTGCCTGCGCGCGGGCGTCAGTCTCGCTTTCGAGGGTCTGTTTGACCGTAAACGAGTCGTTGATCGCGACCCGGTCGCCGGCGTCGATCTCCGAGCGCAACTGCGGCGACACCTCTGTCAGCACTTCCTGGTTGTTCCCGTGCTGTTTGATCACGACACCATCGTCCAGCAACTCCTCGGCCGTCGCGATGTACAGCGACGAGGTCTTGAGCGTCTCGTTCTGGCGCTCGAGTTTGTCGACTTGCTCGATCAGGTCGTCCTGGCGCTCTTTGGCCGCGGTCAGTTGCTGTTGGAGCTCACGGTTCACCCGCTGGACCTCTGAGAAGTGTTCGTGCAGCGCCGCCAGTCGTTCGGACGGCGACATGTCGGGATCGAGATCCAGGGTAGGTCGGTCCGGGAGCGAGGGACTGCGAGACATCTGGTAGTGGATCTATTCGATACAGGGAAAAGTGCCTTTGGGTCGCGGTTGCAGTATCGATACCGCAACCGCGAGTGAACAGCCTCGGGCACGGTGGCCCGAGGCCTAGAGCAGCGATTCCATCTCCGCGAGGTACTCGGCGTAGATGTCGGTCGCCGCCTCGACCGGGTCGGGTTCGGCCATGTCGACGCCGGCGTCGCGCAGCAGTTCCAGCGGGTAGGCCCGCGATCCCTGCGAGAGGAACTCGATATAGCGGTCGGCCGCGTCGGGGTCGTCCCCGTCGAGGATCGACTCGACCAGTGCGGCCGCCGCCGAGATGCCGGTGGCGTACTGGTAGACGTAGAACGCCCGGTAGAAGTGCGGAATGCGCATCCACTCGCGAGCGATCCGGTCGTCGAGCTCCGCGGGTTCGTAGTACTCGCCTTTGAGGTCGGCGTAGATCCCGTCGAGTCGCTCGGCGGTCAGCGCCTCGCCAGCCTCGGCGAGTTCGTGGGTTCGCTGCTCGAACTCCGCGAACATCGTCTGGCGATACAGCGTCGAACGGAACCGTTCGAGGTACTCGTTGAGGACGTGCCGGCGCAACCGATCGTCGTCGACGGTCTCCAGCAGGTGGTGGGTCAGCAGCGTCTCGTTGACCGTCGAGGCCACCTCGGCGGTGAATATCTCGTAGTCGGCGTAGACGAAGGGTTGCTCGTCGCTGGTGTACTCGCTGTGCAGCGAGTGACCCAGTTCGTGGGCCAGCGTGTACATCGACTCGACGTCGTCCTGGTAGTTCATCAGGATGTACGGCTGGGACTCGTAAGTGCCGCCGGAATAGGCCCCCGACTGCTTGCCGCGGGTCTCGTAGACGTCGACCCACCGGGATTCGAGTCCCTCCGCGAGTCGCGACTGGTAGTCCTCGCCCAGCGGCGCGACGGCCTCGGTGACGTACTCGCAGGCCTGCTCGTACTCGATCTCGGGGCTCTCGGTCTCCGTCAGCGGGACGTACAGGTCCCACATCCGCAACCCGTCGCCGTCGATCACCTGCCGCTTGAGGTCAGCGTGGTGGTGTAGTGCATCGAGGTTGTCCCGGACGGTCTCGACGAGCGTATCGTAGACCTCTGTCGGGACGTTCGGCCCGTCCAGCGCGGCCTCGCGAGCGGTCTCGTAGTTCCGCGCCCGCGCGGTCTTGACGTCGGTCTTGACGCTGTTCTTGTGGGCCGCACCGACGGCGTTGCGGAGCGTCTCCCACTCGTCGTAGAACTGTTCGTAGACCTCTCGGCGGAACGCACGGTCCTGGCGTTTCTGCAGGGTCGTGAAGTTGTTGAGCGTGATCTCGACTGGCTCGTCCTCCTGCGGGTCCTCGACGCTCGGGAAGGACATGTCCGCGTTGGCCAGCATGTTGTACACCTCGGACGGTGCACCCAGAACCTCGCCAAGGTCCGCCAGCAACTCTTCGACCTCTGCCGAGCGGGTGTGGTCTTTCATCCGGAGAACGTCGTCGAAGTAGTGTTCGTACTCTTCGAGATCCGGCTCTTCCGCGATCATCGCCTCGATCTCCTCGCGGGTACAGCTCTGGATTTCCGGGTCGAGGAAGCTCGCGGCGCTGCTGGCTTGCGAGTGCAGCGACTGGGAGCGGGCGAAAAGTGCCTGATAGTCGCTGTCACGGGTGTCCTCGTCGCGGCGCATCCGGGCGTAGGCGACGACGTTCTCGACCTGTCGCATCACCGTCTCGAAGGTCTCCAGGGTGTCGAGCAGCGTCGCGGCGTCTTCGGTAGCTCGTCCCTCATAGGCGGCCAGGTCGCCGATCAGTTCGCTTGCCTGCTCGAAGGCGTCCTCCCACTCGTCGTCGTCGGCATACAGCGCTTCGAGGTCCCACGTGTACTCCGTGTCGACGTCGCTTCGTTCCGGTACCGAACTCATGACCCCGCCTTAGGACGGCGGGCCCCTAATACTGCCGGCTGTCGCCTCAGAAACACGTGGACGCTACGAGGACTGCCCATCGAGGTCGCCGCCGCGACAAGCGTGAAGACGATCACTCCCGCCCCGTTTGATAGTGACTGCTGTAAGTCTGTTCCGGATCAACCGCCCGACTGCAGGCGATCGCAGCGGTAAATTGTTACAGCAGTCAC
Source organism: Halapricum hydrolyticum (assembly GCF_025517535.1). Taxonomy (NCBI): domain Archaea; kingdom Methanobacteriati; phylum Methanobacteriota; class Halobacteria; order Halobacteriales; family Haloarculaceae; genus Halapricum; species Halapricum hydrolyticum. The sequence continues at coordinate 117,424 of NZ_JAOPKC010000004.1, read as the reverse complement.
TATGACACAGGCAGTCGCTCTCCGCGAGCTAGAGGAGCAAGAGGGCAGTCTATCTTCCAACAGCGAGAGAATCCCGGCGTTTACGCCGGGCGTGAATCGCGTCACAGCGGCACATTTTTGCCTGCCGCGCCCGTTTGCACACCCAACCGAGGCGGCACGGCCGCCCCCATGTCGAGACAATTGGACAATTTCGGGATTCCAGCCCGACTCTCGCAAGGTATCCCTTGCGGGAGCGGCGAGGATACCGACAGAAAACAACAAGGTACCTCCGAATCCCCTACGGGATAGGAGTAACGGGGGCGTGGCACTCCCTGCACTCGTCGGTGTGCGAACGTAAGTTCCCAACGCTTCCGCTTTCGGCGGTGAGGGGAAGCCGCGCCGTGAACGGCGCGGAGGATGTCACCGCGCGAATCCCGCCGAACAGAGAACATGATCTACCTGGACCACGCAGCGACGACGCACCCACACCGGGATGTCGGCGAATCGATGCAGCCGTACCTTGAGACGCACTACCACAACCCATCCGCAAGCTACGCCACCGAAGAGACGAGTGCCGTCGCGAACGCCCGTCAATCGGTCGCGGAGCTGCTCGGAGCGACTCCCGAACGCGTGGTGTTCACCGGCGGCGGCAGTGAGGCCGACAACCTCGCGATCAAGGGAGCTATCGACGCGGCCGATGGCGAGCACGTCGTCACGACGACGATCGAGCACTCGGCAGTGATCGAGACCTGTGACTGGCTCGAAGAGAACGGCGTCGACGTCACTCGGGTTCAGCCGGGCGAAGACGGCCGCGTCGATCCCGCCGACGTCGAAGACGCGATCCGGCCGGAGACGACGATCGTATCGGTCATGCACGCCAACAACGAGACTGGCGTGATCCAGCCGCTCGAGGCTATCGGCGAGATCACCGACGAGTACGACGTGCGCTTTCACTCAGACACGGTCCAGTCGGCCGGCAAGATCCCGATCGACGTGGACGACCTCGGCCTCGACATGGCGAGTCTGAGCGCACACAAGTTCTACGGCCCGAACGGCGTCGGTGCACTCTACGTTCGGGACGGTGTCGAACTGGAACCGCTAATCCACGGCGGCGGCCAGGAGTTCGGCCTCCGGAGCGGTACCGAGAACGTCGCAGGGCTCGTCGGCATGGGAACCGCCGCGGATCTCGCAGTTGCCGATCTGGAGGAGCGTCGCGAGCGGCTGACCGATCTGCGAGCGGAGTTCGTCGCGAGAGTAACCGGCTTCGCGGACGCGAAGTTGATCGGCCACCCCGAACGGCGACTGCCGGGGTACGCGATGCTGTGTTTCCCGAATCGGACCGGTTCGGATCTGATCGACGCGCTGGCCGAGCGAGACATCGCTGTATCGGGCGGATCAGCCTGTCACTCGGGCGATCCGTCCCCGTCCCGGGTGCTCCTGGAAATGGGCATCGATCCGGAGCTGTCGCTCGGTGCCGTCCGGTTTTCGATGGGGAGAGCCACGACTGAGAACGACGTCGAGCGTGTCACCGAAGCGCTTAGAGAGATCCTGAAGTCCGCGTGAACGCCGGGGCTGTCACGCTGGTTCGCTATCACGTGCTTCGGAATCCAGGGGAGTTTTTTGGTCCCCCCGCTCGACGCACCCTCCATGGACGAACGGGTGGCGCGCGCTCTCGGGACGGTCTGGCAGTCCGACCGACCCTGGCGTGTGTTGACCACGCTGGCGGAGTTCGAGGACCGACTCGGGGGGCATCCGGGCGAGAAACGCGCGGCGGAGTTCCTGAGCGACGAACTCGTCGACGTGGGCGTCGAGGACGTCCGCCAGGAGTCGTTCGCGATCCCAGAGTGGACGCGCGGCGAGACGTCACTTCTAGTCCACGTCCACAGCCGGGACCGCGAGCGGACCTTCGAGGCCCGGGCGCTGCCGTACTGTCCGGAGGCGACCGTCGAAGCACCGCTGGTCGACGTCGGGTACGGCACGCCGGAGGAACTCGACGACAGCGACGTCGAAGACGCGATCGTCGTCGCGAGTGCGGCCACGCCGCCGTCGGCCGATCGGTTCGTCCATCGGACCGAAAAGATCGGCCACGCCGCCGAACGTGGGGCGACGGGGTTCATCTTCGCGAACCACCGACCCGGACAGCTCCCGCCGACCGGATCGCTCCGGGTCGGCGACACCTTGCCTGCGGTGGGAGTCAGCTACGAGACCGGCGAGTGGCTCCGCGAGTACGCCCGGGAAGGCGCGGCCGCTAGACTGAACGTCACTGCGTCGGTCGAACCGGGAACGAGCCAGAACGTCCGTGGCCGGTTCGGCCCCGAGACCGACGCGGCCGTACTCCTGCTCGCTCACTACGACGCCCACGACGTCGGGGAAGGCGCGCTCGACAACGGCTGTGGCGTCGCCGTGCTGCTGTCCGTGGTCGGGGCACTGCAAGACCTGGAGATAGATCGCGGGATCGAGATCGGCCTGGTCGGCTGTGAGGAGCTTGGACTGCAGGGTAGTGAGACGCTAGCAGCGAACGTCGACGCCGGGGACGTGCATGCGGTCGTCAATCTCGACGGGGTCGGCCGCAAGCGGACGATCCAGGCACTGACACACGGCAGCGACCAGCTCGGCACGCTTGCGGCGGAGACGTTCGACGCGGTCGGACATCCCCTCGAAATACAGGAGCGACCCCACCCCTACAGCGACCACTGGCCGTTCCTGCGTCAGGGGATCCCGGCGCTGCAAATCCACAGCCAGACCGAAGACGAGACCGGGCCCTGGGAGCGGGGCTGGACGCACACGCGTGCAGATACGCGGGACAAGGTCGACCGGCGAACGCTCCGCGAGCACGCGATGCTGGTGACCCTGCTCGTCGCCGTGCTGGCCGGTACCGACCTGGATCGGATCGACCCCGACCGGCTGCGATCCGACCTTTCGGATGCAGAACCCAGTATGCGGGCCGCCGGTGTCTGGCCCGACGCGTGGAGCGGGTGACGGCGACGGGGTCACGAGGTCGAACGGCTCGCGAACGGCCGCGAAACGCCACTGGAACACACGATCAGGGTCGGCCGCTGGACCGTCAGGTGGATCGCCGAAGCGCTCGACGGATCGACCGGTTTTGAATCCATCGAGGGAACCTGTGCTACCCGCTCGCTTCCACGGGCTGCGGAAACCGGTCAATAGTGTTGTTCATACTGTGCACAACAGTCGGAAGAGTAAACTGGCTCCTCACCGTAGCCGCGGGTATGAGCGACGACTGGCAAAGCGAGTTAGAACAGCAGCGCGAACAGAAAGAGCAGTACTTCGCCTCGCACCCGCGGTCGCCGATCCCGAACCACGCCGATTTCGCGGGGCTCGACTATTATCCGATCGATCCCGACTACCGGTTCGAACTCGACCTGCACGAACACGACGACAAGGAGCGGATCACCGTCGAGACGACCGCCGACGGAAGTCAGGAGTACGTCCGATACGGCGAGTTCCGCCTTGAGGTCGACGGCGAGGAAGTGACGCTGCAGGCCTACCAGCCGGTCGGCGGCGAGGACCGGCTGTGGGTACCGTTCCGCGATGAGACCAACGACGAGGAGACCTACGGTGCGGGTCGATACATCGACCTCGAACCGGGGCACGACCGGACGGACGACGGGACGTGGATTCTCGATCTCAACGAGGCGTACAACCCCACCTGCGCGTACAACGAGGCCTACGAGTGCCCGCTGATCCCGATGGAAAACTGGCTCGACATCCCGATCAAGGCCGGTGAGAAAGCGTATCCGGGCGAGCCGGTCGGTCACTCCCACCACTGATCGCGCTTTTTCGTCACTCGACACCGAAGCCGACAGCGTTGGCGTCCTGTCTTGCCCGTTGTGCGGCCTCGTCGATATCGAACTCCCGAACGATCTCGCCGTCCCGGACTAGCGGCTTCAGCAGCGACTCGCCGTCGACGGGGCCCGGTCGGTCGGTCAGGCCGATGTGGTGGCTGCCGTCCGGCGTCCGGTAGGCGTCTTTGACGCCAGTCAACTTGCCGCGCTTGGAGATCGGTTCGCCGTCGACCTCGACGATGTCCAGCGCGAAGTCGACCGGATCGGCGTTGCTGACGTATCCACCGACGCCGAAGCCGTCGGCGACGTCACGGAGATGGCGGAGTTCTTCGGGCCCGAGCCCGCCGCTGACGAACACGCCGACGTCGTCGTGTCCGCGGGCGTCCAGTTCCCACTTGACCTCGCGGACGATGTGACGGAAGTCGCCGCGACGCGAACTGGTCGTGTCGAGTCGGACGCTATCGAGATCCTCGACCGCCTCGACTGCCCTGAGCGTCTCGTCGACCTCGTCGGTGAAGGTGTCACAGAGCGCGACCCGCGGGACGTCCGCCGGGACGGCCTCGTCGAAGGCACGCCAGGCTGCTTCCTGCTCGCCGCGACCGAAACACAGAAGCAGCGCATGCGGCATCGTCCCGCCGGCCTCCCGGTCGATCATCTCGCCCGCTGCGACGTTGGAGATGCCGTCGAGGTCACCGATCAGGGCGCTGCGCTCGACGACGGGCGCGATCGTGGGATGGACGTGTCGGGATCCGAAGCTCAGCACCGTCGAGTCGGGCGCGGCGAGCCTGGCGCGCAACGCATTGGTCGCGATACCGCTGGCGTGGGAGAGAAAGCCCAGGAGTGCCGTCTCGAAGCGACAGAAATCCAGGTACTTGCCCTCGATGCGAGCGACGGGTCCGCCGTCGAACAGCTGTCCCTCCGGCAGCGCGTCGACGTCGACCGGGAGGTCCTCGAAGAGGTGCGCGAGGTCCTTCACCCCGGCCAGCACTTCGAACTCGCCGGTCGGGAACTGATCGGCAGTCACCTCGGCGACGACGTGGGGGGTCTTGCCCGCGTGTTCGAGCGCCTCGACGGTGCGGTCGAAGTACGCATCGGTCACCCGTCCGTCCTGTATCGCCTCGCTGCCGAGAAAATCGAACGGCCCTGAGTCGGTCATAGCGGCCTTACGGTCCAGCGGCGAAAAAAGGGTATCCTTTGTGGGCAGCGAGCGTCGCTAGGCCGGCGCGTGGACATCGTCGAGCCCCTCAACGATCGGCGCGTTGACGACCGTTACCGTCCTGCCGTCCCGCGAGAGCCGGAACGCGTCGGCGAACGCACCGTCCCCGATAACGTACCGACCGCCGTCGAGGCGTTCGGCGTCGTATCCGTCGAGCAGCTCTCGATAGCCATCGGCGAACTCGCGGGCTTCCTCGGGCGTCTCCCAGGAGAGCCGCCACACGTAGCCGTAGCCGCCGCTGCCGTTGCGGTAGGGGACGAGCCGATCGCCCGCCCAGCCGGTCGAGATCGGGTGTTCGTAGTTGTACTGTGCCGCCCCGCTCCGGTCGATCACGCCGTTCGTGACGAACATCGCGTAGATCGACCCCTCGCCGACGGTGTCGTGGACGGGCCGATCGAGATCGTCGAACCGCTCCCACTCGCCGTCCGAGCGATCGGGGACGGTCACCGTCGCCGGTTCGTCGTCGGGGTAGCGCTCGGGATGGATGACCTGTTCGGTGCTCTCGGGGAGCGTCTCGTAGCTGTCGTCGACGGCCGCCCAGTCGCCCCGGTCGCGTAGCGCCTCGACGAACTGCGGCCCCTCGGCGTAGGGGAGATAACTCACCAGGAACAGCCCCTGGTTGAACGAGTCCGAGCGCTGACCGGTCGCTCGGGGCGTCTCCACACAGACCCACGAGGCTCCACAGCGGTTCTCGTAGAGTGCCTCGACGTAGTTTGCGTCGCCCTCGATCACGCCGCGGACGGCGAGTTGCTCGTCCTGTAGCTGCCGTGACGCGCCGAGATGCAGGTGCTGGTCCTGCAGCGCGTGGACGAGTTCGTGGACGAGCGTCCCGCGGGTCACCTGTGGCGTCGGGGAGTCGCTGACGAGGACGATCTCTGATTTGCTCGACGAATAGTAGCCGACGACCGACGAGCCGCGGTTGCTCGCCCGCGCCCCGGGATACGTTTCGTTCTCGCCGATGACGTGCAGGGCTTCCCAGACCTGTTCGTTCCACAGCTGTTTCTCGCTCAGGTTCGCGGTGTCGGGCGGGCTGCCGGTCCGGTTGCGATACTCACTCCGGGAGATGACCGTCACATCTGTCGTCTCCAGAAACTCCAGTTCCCGAATGACCTCGACGCGGGCCATCGTCCGCCCGAGTAGCGCCTCGCGCTCGCTCTCGTTCAGCCCGTCCTCGACCGTGACGGCGATCGCATCGTCGTAGCGATAGCCGTTTTCGACGCCGAGTTCGCCGGGACCGCCCGGAGCGACACAGCTGGCTCCGAGGGCAAGCACCAGCAGGGCCGCCACACCGAGGAGTCGCCGCATCGACCGGAAAACAGGGTTCGAACGGCAAAGCGATTCCGCTCGCTACAGTCGACGGGACGCCACCAGCGCGGTCGACACTGCTGCGAAGACCGCGGCGAGGACGCCGAATCCGGGCCCGAACCCGTCGCTGGTCTCGGTCGTGGTCTCTGTCGTTCCGGACGCGCCCGTCGTCTCCCCATCAGTCATCTCGTCGGTCGTCGTTGCTCCAGTCGCTTCGTCGGTCATCGTCTCCTCAGTCGTCTTCTCAGTCATCGTTTCTCCCGGAGTCGTCCCCTCAGTCGTCGTTTCTCCCGGAGTTGTCTCGTTCGGCGGCGCGGCACCGGCACGGATCGCCGAGAGGTCCTCGACAGTCGGGGCGTTGACGATCGTCACCGTCGTGCCGTCCTGTTGGACGTAGAAGGCGTCACCGAATCGTGCGTCGTCGGGGATCCGGTAGGTACTCTCGTTGTCGGGGACGGGCTGTGCGCCGCGGTAGTCGAGGAGCTGCTGGTAGCCTTCAAGGAACTCGGCAGCGTCGTTCTCCGAGTCCCAGACCAGTTCGTAGACGTAGCCGGTCTCGTTGGTCTCGAAACTCTCGTCGGTCACGTACGGGACGAGCCTGTCGCCATCCCAACCCGCCGTGTAACGGTAGTCGTAATTGTACGGATCCTGTTCGTCGAGGCCACCGGCAGCGGGGTTCAGATGGTTCCTGTACGGAATGATTATGTCGTCTTCGTCCCCACCTTCAGACAGGATCTCGTAGCCTGGATACCACAGCGTCACGTAGAGTCCGGCCTCGCCGAAGGACTCGTAATCGGTCCCGTTCTCGACGTCCAGCGGCCGCCAGTCCTCGCCCGAGGTGTCTTCGACAGTCACGGTCGTGGGCGTGTCCTCGCCGTACTTGTCGGGGTGGATCATCTGCTCGGTCGAGGCCGGCGGGTTCTCGTAAACCTCGTTTACTGCTTCCCAGCCCTCTTGTTCGTGGAGGTCACTGACGAACGCGGGGCCGTCGCTGTAGGGCTGGAGCTGGATCTGGTACAGTCCGAGATGGGGGTCGAAATCGGACGGAACGCTGCTCTCTTCGGGCATGATGCATTCACCCTCCCACTCGTTTTCACAGGATTGCTGATACAGGTAGTCGACGTAGTTGCCGTCGCCCTCAATGATGCCGTTGCGGGCGTTGACGTTCTCCGTCGTCTCACTCGGGTACGACGAGATGTTGAACTTCTGGTCCTGCAGGGCGTGGAACAGCTCCTGAGAGAGCGTGATCTCGTCCATCTGCGGCGTCGTCGTGTTCTCGGAGACGATCTTGATCTCACCGTTCGCGGGATCGTAGTAGCCCCCGACGCCGCCAGCGGTGTTCGACTCCTGGACGCCAACGGCGTCGGTCGACTCATCGACCATCAACAGCGCCTCGTAGTAGACGTTCTCCGCGATTCGCTGACTCGCGGTGACGTTCCCGTAAAGACTGCCAGCCTCCTCGCGGAACTCGTCACGACTGATGACCGCAACCGGTGGCGTCTCTTCGAACTCCAGTCCGCGGACGTACTCGACACGGGCCATCCCCCGTGCGACGACGGCGTCGAGTTCGGTCTCGTTGAGCCCGTCCTCGGGCGTCACGTCGATCGATTCGTTGTACCAGACGCCGTTCTCCCAGCCCAGCCGATCCGTCTCGGGATCGGGCAGATGCTCGTCCGCGACGGGTTCGCTTGTCTGATCACTCGGGGCGTCGACAGTCGCGGCACCGCTGGCGACCGTCCCGACGGACGCGACAGCGACGGCGGCGACGAAGCCGACGAACAGGGCGGTTCGGAAACGCATATCTCGGCCCACGGATTGACAGTACAAAAGCACACGCGATACGGCACAACTATCTTCGGTTCCGAATCCATAGACTCGCGTATGCAACTGGATCCGGACTCGACCGCGGTCGTCGTGGTCGACATGCAAAACGGCTTCTGCCACCCCGAGGGGAGCCTCTACGCGCCCGGCAGCGAGGCGGCGATCGAGCCCTGCGTCGACCTGGTCGACCGGGCCCGCGAGGCTGGAGCGACCGTCGTGTTCACCCGTGACGTCCACCCGCCCGAGCAGTTCGAGGACGCTCATTACTACGACGAGTTCGAGCGCTGGGGCGAACACGTCCTCGAAGACTCCTGGGAAGCCGAACTCGTCGAGGAGCTCGACCCCGACGACGCGGATCTGATCGTCGAGAAACACACCTACGACGCCTTCTATCAAACCGAGCTGGAAGGGTGGCTGAACGCCCGCGGGATCGACGACCTGGTGATCGCCGGCACGCTGGCGAACGTCTGTGTCCTGCATACGGCCTCCAGTGCCGGGCTGCGTGATTACCGGCCGATCCTCCTCGAAGACGCCACTGGCGCGATCGAGGACGACCATCGCGAGTACGCGCTGGAACACGCCGAGTTCCTGTTCGGCGAGGTCACCACGCGCGAGGACACCGAGTTCGCGTGACCGACGCCACGATTCGCCGGTTCGATCCCGACGATTCGGACGCCGTGCTGGCGCTGAACGAGCGGGCGATGGCCGCCGAGGGGACCGATCCCGAGGACGTGCCCGGGATCGACGACCTTCGCCGGATCGAGGCCGAGTATCTCGACTCCGGCGGGGAGTTCCTGGTCGCCGACCTCGACGGCGAGATCGTCGGTATGGGCGGGCTCACGGTCGACGGCGAGACTGCCGAGGTGTTCCGCATGCGCGTCGATCCCGCCTATCAGCACCGCGGGATCGGTTCGGCGCTGCTGGATCGGCTGGCGCAGGCCGCCCGCGAACGTGGCGCGACGCGACTGCTTGCGGAGACGGCCCGCCGTCAGCAGGCGGCGACAGAGTTTTACCCGGCCCATGGCTTCGAGGAGCAGGACCGGCGGTCGTTCGGCGAGTACGAACTGATCCAGTTCGAGAAACAGCTGTAGCCAAGGATTCGTTTGCCCACCGCTTGCTTTCCGAGGATTCGCTTTGGCCGTCTTCGCGACTCTGCCGTTCGCTATTCGAGACCCGCGCTCGGCGTCTCGCTGCTCGCGGCGTTACCGCTCGCACAATCCGAGGTTCTTCCCTTCGGTCAGAACCTCGCACTACCCGAACTTGTAGGAGACCCCGTTGCCGGTCTCGGGGTATTCCCACTCGACGTTGCCGTGCGGGCAGGCGAACCGGCAGGTGCCACACTCGAGGCAGTTCTCGTAGGCGATCGTCGGCACGCCGCCCTCCTCTGCTCGCCAGACGTCGGCGGGACAGGCGTTGACACACTCGTAGTTCGTACACTTCTCCTCGCAGATCCCCTCGACCTTGACGTCGAGGTGACTCTCGCCACTGTCGCTGTACTTGACCGTGTACAGGCGGTCTTCGATCGATTCGCGCTCTATCTCGGGGGTGTCCGGAACGTTGGGTTTTGCGGTGCTCATTGTTAGGATAGCATTTTACGGAACTTCCAGGCTTTCTTTGCGGCGCCGAGCCAGCCGCCGGTCGCATCGAGGATGTGACTCTTGGCCTCTGAGACGTGCTCGTCTTTCGGCGTGTTGTCCATCTTGAAGTACGCGTCGCCGGCCCGTCCGAGCGCTCGCGGCAGGTCGTCGAACAGGAACTCCTTCTCCTCGGCGGCGGTGTCCATGAACCAGCCGTAGTGTTCGAGATTCTCGACGACATAGGAGTCCCGGAGGTTGGTCTCGTAGCTCGCCAGCGCGGCCTCGTCGGTCCGACCCTGTGCGAGCGCGTCGGCGACGGCCCGACCGGCGTGATAGCCGCTCTCGACGGCCATGTTCGTCCCTTCGAGGTGAACCCCGCTGTTGAGCACGAGGCCAGCCGCGTCACCGACGATGACCGCACCGTCGTGGACCAGTTCGGGCATCGAGTCCGGTCCACCCTCCGGGATGGCGTGGGCGGAGTACTCGACCATCCGGCCGCCACGGACCAGCGGCGCGACCGCGGGGTGCTGTTTGAACTCCTCCAGCACTTCGTCGGGCGTCTTCTTGTCGTGGGCAGCGTCCTCGATTGAGTAGACGACGCCGATCGAGACGGTTCGCTTGTTGGTGTACAGGAAGCCGCCGCCGACGGCGTCGCCGCAGGCGCCGTCCCCGAAGTAGTGGGCGGCCAGCCCGGCGTCGCCGTCGATGTGGAAGCGGTCTTCGAGCTTCTCGCGGTCGTACTTGCGAACCTCTTTGACCGAGACGGCGACGTTGTCCCGGTCGTCTCGGTCCTTGAGACCGGCGGCCTCACTGACCAGGGAATTAGCCCCCTCTGCGAGAACGACCATGGGCGCGCGGAGTTCGCCGTCGGGCCGGTCGGTCTCGACGCCGACGACCTCGCCGTTCTCCTTGATGAGATCCGTGACGGTCGTCTCGGTGACCAACATCGCGCCTGCTTCGACGGCCTGCTCGGCGAACCACTCGTCGAAGTCCGCACGCAGGACCATCCAGGAGTTGTTGTGGGGCTCCTCGCGCCAGGACGAGGGCGCGATCGACATCGAGGTCTCGTCACCCTCCTCGCTGAGCATACTGTAGGTCTTCTTGGCGACGTACCGTTCCTTCGGGGCGTCGTCGAAGTCCGTCAGCTCACGGATCCGGGGCGTGTACAGCACGCCACCGAAGACGTTTTTCGTTCCCGGTGACGGGCCGCGCTCGATCATGATCACGTCCAGTCCGTCGCGAGCCATCGTCAGTGCGGCCGTCGACCCGGCCAGTCCCGCGCCGACGACGATCGCGTCGTACTCGCTGTCGTAGTTCGGGGTCTCACTCATGCTGGAATCGCCTCCTCGTTCTCCTGGAAGTACTCGATCAACTCGGGGATGACCTCGTGGAGATCCCCGACGATACCGTAGTCAGCGTTGTCGAAGATCGGTGCGTTGGGGTCAGTATTGATCGCGATGACCGTCTCGCTGTCGTCCATCCCTTCGAGGTGCTGGATCGCACCCGAGATGCCGGCGGCAATGTACAGCTTCGGGCGGACCGTCTTGCCGGTCTGCCCGACCTGACGGGCGGGTTCGATCCAGCCCTCCTCGACGGCGTCGCGGGTCGCGGCGACCTCGCCGTCCAGCAGGTCGGCCAGTTCCCACAGCGGTTCGAAGTCGCCTTCAGCGCCCATCCCGCCGGCGACGACGACGTCGGCGTCAGTGATGTCGGCGACGTCGCCGACCTCGCGTTCGAGCACCTCGGTCATCGTGTCCGCTTCGTCGACGACGACCTCGACCTCCTCGATCTCACCGTCGCGATCCGCATCCGGTTCGGCCGCCGGGAACACCCCGGGACGGACGGTAGACATCTGTGGACGGTGCTCCGGGCAGATGATCGTCGCCAGCGCGTCCCCGCCGAAGGCAGGTCGGCGCATCTCGTAGCGGCCGTCTTCCATCTCCAGTTCGGTGCAGTCGGCGGTCAGGCCAGCGTGGGTCGGTACCGCGACGCGGCCGGCGAAGTCCCGGCCGGTGTGCGTCCCGCCGATGAGCGCGATGGCAGGTTTGTGCGTCTCGACGAGGTGACGGAACTGCTCGCCGTAGGGATCCGATCGATAGGGCTCGAAGACCGGATCGTCGGCGATCAGTACCTTGTCGGCCCCGCGTGCGATGCACTGTTCGGGGATGTCCGTCTCGTCGATGTTCTCGCCCATCACCAGGGCGACGAGGTTCTCGCCGCGCTCGTCGGCCAGGTCCCGGCCCTTGCTCAGCAGTTCCCAGGTGACATTCGCGACTTCACCGTCGTGCTGCTCGACGAACACCCAGACGTCCTCGTGTTCCTCGATGTCGGCACTGGTGTCACTCGTGGCTGCCATCTCAGAGCACCTCCGCTATCTGTTCGGCGAGTTCGTCGGTTTCGTCGACGACCTCCTGTTCGCGCGGCACCGGATCGGCCGTGTCCATCCCACCGACCTGCGTCGGGGAGACGGCAAGCCCGACCTCGTCCTCGATGCCGAGATCTTCGGCCGTCCAGGTCTCGGGTTCGAAGTCGGTCTCGGCGTAGATCTTCCGGTGCAGCCCCGCGGGACGGGGGTCGTTCTCGCCGAAGCCCATCGCGACGACGACCGGGAGTTCGGCGGCGACGCGCTCGTAGCCGCCCTCGACGTCACGTTTGGCAACGAGCTTGTCCTCCTCCGGGCGCGACTCGAGTTCTTCGACGTAGGTGAGTTGCGCCCAGCCGTTGTGGGCGGCGATCCCCGGCGGGACCTGGCCGGTCGAGGAGTCGGTCGTCTCCTCGCCGCCGAAGACCACGTCAGCGTCCAGTTCTTCGGCCGCGCGTGCGAGCGCGAGGCTCGTCGGCCAGGTGTCGCTGCCACCGAAGGCCGGGTCCGACAGGAGCACGCCGTCGTCGGCACCCATCCCGACGGCCACGCGCAACACTGCGTCGGCGTTCGGTGGTCCCATCGAGAGGGCCGTCACCGTCCCGCCGACCTCGTCGCGCAGTTCCAGCGCCGCTTCGACCGCGTTGTAATCCGGGGCGTTCATCACGGCCTCGGCGTCGGAGCGATTCAACCGTCCCGTTTCCGGGTCTATCGAGACGTCGTCCGCGTCGGGTACCTGCTTGACGCAGACGACTATATTCCATCCATCTGTCATTGTATGACCCCCATATATCGGGTGTGGGGTTACTCTTCACTCGGAAAACAGAGCCTTATCTTAGTAAACAAACGCCACATTCCCAGCGCGTGAGAACCCCCACCCTGCAGCGGCAGGTTCAAATATGAGAGGGTCTGCACGGCGTCACGCGCCCGATTCTTCTCCACACCCGTCTGTGACACCGCCCCCCTATATACGGGGTTACAGAATCGCGTATAGAGAGGGATTGCAGAATCGCGTATATCGCGGCGAGACGCTTTTGCCCGTCGGGACGAATCTCTCGACGTGCGCGAATACGGGTTCGAACTGGCGCTGTGTGCCACACTCGAAACCGACCAGCGGGTGCTCGGCCGCCAGCTCGGCGCGAGCGTTCACGGCAGGCGGATCGTCGACACGGTCGTACTCGAACCCGGACCGGAGTTCGAGAAGCGGGCAGCGATTACCGACCGGACGATACCAGACCGGGCCATCGAAGCGGATGTCGGCGTCGGTCGCGCCCGCGACTGGCGGAGCGTCTTCCCCGATCTCCGGCCGGAACGGGCCCGGTCGCTGGTCGAACGCGGCGTCGACATCGGGTTCTTCGAGCGCGAGCGACGGGACGGTCGCCTTCGAGTCCGGCAGACAGCTCGCTATCCGGACCAGTGGTTCGATCGGCTCGTCGGCATCGAGAACAAGCCCGATCTCGACCGGCCGGGCGACCTCCAGCGTCAGCTCCGGCAGGACGTGGCGCTGGGACTGTTCGACGAGGTGGTCCTTGCGACGGGGTCGTACGTTACCGGCGCACACCTCAATCGCATCCCGGAGGCGGTCGGCGTCTGGCGGTTCGATCCCGAAGCCGGAGACCGTGAGGTGATCCGCGAACCGGAAGCGCTCGATCCCGCGGCTGACGGGACCGAGATCGTCGCGGAGCATCCCGGGCGGACGGAGATCCGTCTCGTCGACGCCGAAGGGAAACGGCGCGCTCGACGGCGACTGGCCGAACGCGCGTACGGCAAGGGCTGGCGGCCGACCGAACTGCCGGCGTGTGCGAACTGCGAGCCGACGGGTGGCCCACGAGCAGCGACCGTGCCGTTCTGTGCGTTTCACGATCGGATCGTCGAACCCGCGGTCGAGTGCGGTCCCGAGTGTCCGGGTCACGAGCCGGCAGAGCCGCCTGCGTTCGATCGCGAGAGAGAGCGATCGGTCAGCAGCGCCTGGCAGCGCGATCCGAGCGGCTACAAGCGACGACAGGCAGGACTCGACCGGTTCGGGTGATCTCGGGCCGCGTGTGCCCGATAGCGGCCGGAGAGAAGCTGAGAAAAGACCGGGGCGAGCGCCGTGGTCTAGAAGTAGTCGACGGCTTCGGGCAGTTCCGTCTTCATGCCCTTGCGCTCGCGGATCTCCATGATCTTCTCGGGCTGGAGGTTGTCAGCCATCACGCGGAAGCCAGCGTTCTCCGTGTTCCAGGAGGCACGGCCCTCGGTCGCGCTCCGGATGTCGCTGGAGAAGCCGATCATCTCGTCGACCGGCGCGATGCCTTCGACGACCATGAGGTCGCCTTCCTGGTACATGTCGTCGACGCGGCCACGACGGCCCTGGATCTCGCCCGAGGCAGCCCCCATGTGATCGTTGGGCACGTCGATGCGGACGTCCTGGATCGGCTCGAGCAGGCGGATCTCGGCGTCGATCAGGGCGTTGTGAACGGCATGTCGGACTGCCGGAATGACCTGCGCGGGACCGCGGTGGATGGCGTCCTCGTGCAGGCGGGCGTCGTGCAGACGGATGAGCGACCCCTGGACTGGCTCGTTTGCGAGGGGGCCGTCGTTGAGCGCCTCTTCGAGCCCCTCGATGACGAGTTCCATCGTCTCGTTGAGGTGCTGGATCCCCTTCGTGTCGTCGATGAAGATGTTGGATCCGTGGATGTGCTCGACCTCCTGGGAGGTGTCCTTGTCGAGGCCGGCTTCCTGGAGGGCTTCACGTCGCTCCAGTTCGGGCATGTCCATCGATGCCTCGCCACGTTTGATCGTTTCGACGATATCGTCGTCGAGCGGCTCGACTGTGATGTAGAAGCGGTTGTGGCGGTTCGGCGAGATGCCCTCGACCTCGCGGCTCGCAGTCTGGGGGGCCTCGCGGTAGACGACGATCGGTTCGCCGGTGTTGACCGGAATGCCCTGGTTGCGCTCGATGCGCTGAGTGACGACTTCGAGGTGAAGTTCGCCCTGCCCGGAGATGAGGTGTTCCCCGGTGTCCTCGTTGATCTCGATGTTAATCGTCGGGTCCTCTTTGGCGACCTGCTGGAGCGTCTCGATGAGCTTCGGCAGGTCGTCCATGCTCTGAGCCTCGACGGACTTGGTGATGACCGGCTCGGAGATGTGCTCGATCGACTCGAACGGCGTCATCTCCACGCTGGAGACCGTCGAACCGGCGATAGCGTCCTTGAGACCGGTGACAGCGGCGATGTTCCCGGCGGGAACGCGCTCGACCTCCTCGCGCTCGCCGCCCATGAACAGCCCGACGGACTGCAGGCGGTTCTTGCCGGCCGTCCCGGAGACGTACAGCTCCTGGCCCTTTTCGAGAGTCCCGGAGAAGACACGACCCGTCGCGATCTCGCCAGCGTGGGGGTCCATCGAAATGTCAGTGACCATGAACACGACCTCGCCGTCTTCGTTGACCAGTGCCATGTCTTCGGCGAGTTCGGAGTCGGCGTCACCGCGCCAGATACGCGGGACACGACGGGGCTGGGCGTCGACCGGGTTCGGGAAGTGCTCACAGACCATGTCGAGCACGACGTCGCTGAGCGGCGTGCGCTCGTGGAGTTCCTGGCGCTTGTCGGCGCGTTCGAGTTCCATGATCTCGCCGAAGTCCATCCCAGTGCGCTGCATCGACGGCATCGAGACACCCCACTTGTAGAGGGCGGACCCGAAGCCGACGGTCCCCTCTTCGACGGAAACCGTCCAGTCCTCGATGTCGTCCATCTCTTTGGTCATCCCGCGGATGAGCTCGTTGACGTCGTGGATGACCGAGAGCAGTCGTTCCTGCATCTCCTCGGGACCTTCCTGCAGTTCGGAGATGAGGCGGTCGACCTTGTTGATGAACAGCGTCGGCTTGACGCCCTCCCGGAGCGCCTGTCGCAGCACCGTCTCGGTCTGGGGCATCGCGCCTTCGACGGCGTCGACGACCACCAGCGCGCCGTCGACAGCGCGCATCGCACGGGTGACGTCGCCACCGAAGTCGACGTGGCCCGGCGTGTCGATGAGGTTGATGAGGTGGTTGGTCCCCTCGTACTCGTGGGTCATCGAGACGTTAGCCGCGTCGATGGTGATCCCGCGTTCCTGTTCGTCCTCTTCGGTGTCCATCATCAGCTTCGTCGCCTCGCCCTCGTCGGCGATCATGCCGGCACCGGCCAGCAGGTTGTCTGTCAGCGTCGTCTTGCCGTGGTCGACGTGAGCAGCGATGGCGATGTTCCGGATGTTCTCCGGTTTGTCCATCAGCGTCTCACATTCCTGGACAATTTTCTTGCGTCGGCCCATTATACGCGCCCCTACCGGCAGGAGAGTCAAAAGGGTAGTGTTTCCGCGTGAGTGCGCTATACAGGCGCACGAACGCGGAAGCTCGTTGGAGACGACCGGAAGGAAGTCTCCAACGGCGTTTCGGTGTGAGCGTGCGATTAGCACGCGAACAGCGAGGCTCGAAAGAGAACGACTGCATAGGAGCGATCTTTCGGTGTTTCCGCGTGAGTGCGCTATACAGGCGCGCGAACATGGGAGCTGGAAAGAGAACGATCGTTAAGGGGTGATCTTTCAGTGGAGCGTGCTATTGGGACCCGAACACGGAGGCTCGAAAGAGGGCGACTGTCCCGACCCCGACGCTTTACGTCCAGGGGAGCCTATAGACCCCTATGCCTAAAGAGCGGTCTATCCATCTACGGGAAGTGAACGAGGAGTGGGTAGCCGTCGAAGAGAACAGCGAGCCAGTCGGCAGGGGTCCGACGGCCCGGCAGGCACTCGCCGATCTCGAAGCGAAACTCGACGAGGGCTTCGGCGAACCACCGCCGGGACAACAGCCGAGCCCGGCGGTCGACGGGTGGTTCCCGACGATCTCGCCGAAGGTCGAACTTCTGTTCGCGATCGCGGCAACGGGAATCGGGCTGCTATACGTGCTCGCCGGCAACGTCAGTGGCGCTCTCCTCGTCGCTATCGGCCTGGCACTCGGCGTCCGGGTCGCCTGGATCGAATACGGTTTGTTCGGCCCGCAACAGTGATACGTCTCCGAACCTTGTGAACGACACGCATGGACATACGGGTCCGGGGTAGCGGCCCGGCAGAACCGTTCCTCGGGGCGGCGAGTCTCTTCGAGACCGAGCACGAACTCCAGCGGCCGGTCCACGTCGAGATTCGGACCGACCCCGACGAACGGACGCGGGTCAGCCACGACGACGGCGCGCATCAACTGATCATCTCGAAACAGGCAGCCACGAGCGCGATGGCTCGCGAACTCGCCCTACACGAGTTCGCGCACATGTACCGCCACGAGCGCCGCCACCCCTCACACGTGCAGTCGACTGACGAGGTGCTCTTCCTGGCGCTAGCCGGCCAGAGCGTCGAGCGCCGGAAGATCACCCACTGTTATCAGATCGCGAACCACGTCAAGGACATCTACGCCGACGACCTGTGGGTCGGGCTCGCCCCCGGCGAGAAGCTAGTCCGGTTTTTCGAATCGACGCTGGCCGCCGCGCTCGCCGATCGACCGGTCGATCCCGCGCCAGCCTGGACGCGACGCACGTCGGCGTCGGATCCCGACATTACCGCAGTCAACGCCGCCTTCGCGCTGGCGCTGTCGGAGCGCCACGAGCTCCTCGAAGCAGGCCACCCGCTGTACGACCTCGCGCACGCAGCCGCACGAGACGCGCCGAACGTCAGTCTAGAGGGATTCAAACATCGGTTCCTGACGCTCGACCCGGACCCCGACGCGAGCGCGTACCGCAAGTCGATGGTCGAGTTGACCCGCGAGTACGCACTCGACGACCGGCAGGCTGCCGACTAGTCGGCCCTCCCGTGGGCGATCAACCCAGTCGCACGAGTACGTCGTCGCCGTCCTTCGGGAATGGACCGTCTGCCCGGCCGTCACGATTGGACGTGATCGCATAGAGTGCGCCGTCAGGCCCCTGTTCGAGGTGCCTGATCCGGCCGAGTTCGTTCTCCAGGAGGGGGTGCATGGTCACGGTGTAGGCGTCGTCGGTGTAGTCGCTGTCGTGTCTCGTTCCGTTCTCGACCGGCGGGCGTGTCTCGCCCGGTGGCGTCAGCGTCGCGACGAGCACTCGTTGACTGCCCAGACCGCCGACGAGCAGCCGATTCGTCAGTCCGGGCACGTCCGAGCCGGTGTAGAAGGCGGCCCCTGTCGGTGCCCAGGAGGGGCGTGGCCCCGAGTTCGCCAGCGGCGGATGGATCTCGGGCGCGTCGAGATAGGCGTCGCGGTCACGAACGTCCGGCCAGCCGTAGTTCGCCCCGGCTTCGAGTCTGTTGAGTTCGTCCCGACCGTCCGGACCGTGCTCGGTCACGACGGTCGTCCCGTCGGGCAGCCAGACGATTCCCTGGGGGTTTCGGTGGCCGTACGTGTGTACACGCGGATCGCCTCCGTGATCGGGGTTGTCCGGGGCCGGTTGGCCGGTCGGAGTGAGTTTGAGCACGGTACCGGACAGCGTCGACGGATCCTGTGCAGTCCGGGCCTCGCCGGCGTCGCCACAGGTCACCCACAGGTAGTGTTCCGGTCCGAACGCGATCCGGCCCCCGTTGTGGATCCCGTCGGCCGGGATATCCCCGACGACGACGGTCTCGGTTTCCGCGGGTTCCTCGGCGCTGACGTCGAGCGCGACCACGCGGTTTCGCTTCCCGGCGTCGGTCTCGGCGGTGTAGTAGACGTAGACCACGGGCGGATCCGGATAGCGGGGATGGGCTGCGACGCCGAGCGTCCCACCCTCGCCGCCTTTGACCCACCAGCTGTCGTGGTCCTCGCCCGGTTCGATCGCCTCGGCGTCGATCGCGTCCGAGGGCTCGGCGATCACCCGCGTCCCGTCACCGTCGAACGCCCGCAGGCGGCCGACACGCTCGGTGACGAACGTCATTCCGTCCGCTGTCACCGACAGATCCCACGGGATCTCGAGGTTCGCAACCAGCACCTCCGCGCCAAGTGCTGGCGGCGCGTCCGTCGGGGCCATCCACTCGGAGTCGGGCGCCGGCGATCCGTGCGACACTGTCAGATCGTACTGCTCGGTCAACGGTCGGGTCGTCGGCGTCGCAAACCGACCAACTGCGTTACATCCCGCCACTCCGGCGGCGCCAGCCAGTGCCAGCACCTGGCGACGAGAATACCCTTGACAGTCCATACGGTATGCTCGGAATCGCCGGGCAAAACTGCCCTGATCGAGGCAAACAGAAGAGACAGGAGAGTTACCGCGCGGCAGCGGCGACGCGCTCTTTCTCCTCTTTCTGGGAGACGGAGTACGTCTGAACGTCGTTGTTCGCGGCGCCGACGAGCTGCTGGGCGAGCGCTTCGGCGGCGTCGGTCGTCGTCTTGAACGAACTGTTGTAGACGCCCTCGGCGATGAACTTCAGGGCCTGGTCGACGCGACGCTGGGGCGCGACGTCGACGGCCTTGGGGACGGAGATGCCACCGTACTTCAGGCGGACGGTCTCCTCGCGCGGGGCGCTGTTCTCGACGGCACGGACGAGGATCTGGACGGGGTTGTCCTCGGTGCGGTCGTGAACGATCTCGAAGGCCTCGCGGACGATCCGCGTCGTCTGCTGTTTCTTGCCCGTGTTCTCGTCGGTCTGCATCAGACGGTTGATGAGCCGCTCGACGATCGAGATATCGCTTTTCTTGAACTGTTTTTCCGCGTGGCGACCCATCGTGTGCGCGATCGGCGTGACCGTGATGTACCGCTCGGTCGAGGGATCGCGAAACTCGATGTCGTCAACCGACCAGACGCCGAACAGCTGTGCGCCAGTCTCGGACTCGGATTCGGAAGATTCTGCCTCAGACATGGTTATCGCACCGGCTTCTCGGCGTTTCCGCGGACGAGCTCGATCATCGAGACGCCGTTGACCTTCTCGACCTTGTAGTTGACACCCGAGAGGTCACCCATCGCGCGACCCTTCGCGCCACCGATCCCGGCAATGGTGACCTCGTCGTGCTCGTCGATGAACGAGATCGCCCCGTCGCCCGGTGCGAACGCGGTGACCTGTTTGCCGTTCTTGATCAGCTGAACCCGGACGCATTTCCGGATCGCCGAGTTGGGCTGTTTGGCCTCGATGCCGACTTTCTCGAGTACGATACCTCGACCCTGGGGGGCGCCCTCGAGGGGGTCGGACTGCTCGCCCAGCCCACGCTCTCGGCGCGCGTAATCAGAGTCGGACCACCGGTGCTTCTGGCGGTCCTTCTTGAGTTTGCGTGCGGCGTATTTGCCGTTCGCCATAGTACGCTTGCCTACCCTGCCGAGGCACTTAAGCGTCTTCTTTTGGATCCCACGCCGTGTGGCTGGTTCCCAGGCGGTCGTCCGGCGGTTTCGCGTGGTGATGGGTCACATCCGTGCGCCCCGCCGCGGCGTGCCCGATGCGGCTGTGCAATGGTAAAACATATGCCGAACCTGTGAGTTCCAAACGCCATGCGCCGGATCGCCCTGATCGCCGGTGTCGGTCTCGTCCTCGTCGTCGGGCTGCTCGGCTACAGCGTCCTGTGGCTCGCCTCAACGGGTGGCGGTAATGGAGGCGGGACTGTAGACGCGACCGTCGCCGAGTTCGAACCTCGCGTGTCGGTCAACGCGCTGTCGCTCGAGCAGGCGCTCTCCGGAAACGGGACAACGAGCTGTGTCAGCACCGTACCGATGCCCGAAAGCTGGCAACTCGCGGGGAGCACTATTCTCGAACGATCGGGGAACGCCAGCGGCGAACGGACGCTCTCGTGGATGCTGGCTGTCGACGGACGCCGACTGTCGAACGGGACGGCAACACTCGACCGCTACGGATCGGAGCGGCTCACGTTCATCGACACCGGCGAGTGGGACGGCACGCTCGAGCCAGGATCGACGGCGACGGCGAACCTGACTGTATCGCACGACGGCGAGCGCATTACGAGTGAAATCCGGGCGATCACGATCCACAACAGAAGTGAGCCCCCCTGTCCCAGCGAGTGATACTGCCGGCTGTACGTTCGTGGATATTTTCGCCACACCTGGTGGCGAAATCCTGCCGAAATGTTACCGACAGTATGGGGACGGCCCCACTCGGAGAATCGGCAGTCGACCCGCTCAGGTCAACTCGACGTCGTCGATGTCGAAATGGCGCTTGGCCAGCGTCCGCGCGGCGTCGATGTTTCGCCCGCCTTTGCCGATCGCGATGCCGGTGTCGTTCTGATCGACCTCGACGTAGGCGACGGTGTCATCGTTCTCGCTAATCGTGACGTTGTACACCGCGGCGGGGGCGAGCGCGCTGGCGATGACGTCCTCGGGCGTGGGGCCGTCTTCGACGAACTTGATCGATCGGTCGAGGCGGTCTTCGAGCGTGCGGACGGTCTCGCCGCCGGGGCCGATCGCCTGTGCCATCTCGCCGGCTTTCACAAGCACGAGCAGGCGATCGAACTCCGCGTCGATCACGCAATCACGAACGGTCGCGCCGGTCTCGTCCTCGATGATCGGGATGAGCTGGCGCGCCTCGTCGCTGAGCGTGACCGTCATATCAGTCCGTGGAGCCGCCCTTGCCGGGGTTCATCCGCAGATCGACGTCACCGGTGCCGAGTTTGATCGGCTTGCCGACGATGACGTTCTCGGTGACGCCGTCGAGGCCGTCGACCTCGCCGTGGATGGCGGCGTCGAGCAGGTGCGAGACGGTCACCTCGAACGCCGCCCGGGCGAGGACGCTGTCCTTGCTACCGGAGATACCGTGGCGGCCGATCGACTCGATCTCGCCATCGTTGGTCATGATGTCCGCGACCAGCATCAGGTGGCGGACGTTCACGTCGTCCAACCCCTGTTCTTCGAGAGTGTTCATCGTCTCGTCGATGATCGCCTCGCGAGCGGCCTCGACTCCGAGGTTCCGGTATATCTCGTGAATGTTGTTACAGGTCGCCCGGGAGGCATCGACACCCTCGATGTCCAGCACGTCACCCAGCGCCGATCCCTCGGTGTAGAGGACGAACTCCTCGCCCTTTTCGGTCTCTTCCTTGCGGATGACGACGCGGGAGACGTCCTCGATCCCCTTGAAGACGATCTCCCGGAGGTCCTCCACGAGTTGCAGCAGATCGCGATAGGACGGCTCTTCCGGGCCGAACTCGATAAGCATCCCCGACTGGCGGGTCTGGACGCCGAGGGCCGACTCGATAGTCGAGGCGATCTCCTCGGCGACGGCCTCGACGTCGTCGACGGTCGGCCACCGCTCGGCCAGCGTGTCGGGGTTGAGATCGATCTGGACGAGCATGTCCGCGACGTTGGTGGAGATGTCCCCCAGCGCGAGGATCTTCGTCGCCTCGATCTTCCAGACGACCTCGTGGGCGCGCTCGCGCTCTGTCGCGTACTCGTCTTCGAGGTGGACCGTCATCATCGGGGTGTCCGGCGTCTTCCGGGCGTCCACCAGCTCGATGAGCCGCGGCAGCCCCTGCGTCACGTCGATCTCGGCAACACCCGCGTAGTGGAACGTGTTCATCGTGTTGTGGGTCACGACGCCCTGCGCGGTCGTGAACGTCTCCAGCCCGGCCACCGAGAAGTCGTAGACGTACTCGTGATCCGGCTCGACGGTCTCGATGGACTCGATGCGGTCCCACGAGGCTGTCCCGACGATACTCGATTGCTGTGATGCTTTCGAAGCGACAACGCCTCCATCGGTGAGCGCCGTCTCGGCTTCCAGCGTCGAAACGTCTGCTTCACCGGCCCGCGCGTCGTACTCGCCGGCGACTGGTAGTTCGTCACCGACAGCGAGTTCGTCACCGGCGATCGGGACGATGTCACCGCTGTCGTCTTGCACGACGAACGAGTGAGCTTTGGTCGCTCGAATCGACCGCCCCGATTCGAGTTCGAACCGGAGCAGTTCCTCGGGCGCTTCGTGGCGACTTACCTGTTCGAGCGGTTTCCACTCGACGCGCTCGTCGGCTCGAAGCGAGAGCACTTCCATGCCCTCGGGACCAGACGTGACTTCGTGTCCATCTACGTCGGCGGACTCTCGCACAGCCATCAGCCCGTCGATCAGCGATCCGATCTCGGTAACGTCAGTCTCGCCGTCGCGCCGGACGAGAACTTTCTCGTCGTATGGAACGGACATCTGGGTCCCGGGTTCCCCGATCGACTGAGCGGAGACGGTCCCGACGGGATCCAGCGGATCGACGCGCGTGTTGACGTACCGGGATTCGACCGCGGAGGCGACCTCTTCGACGGCCTCCAGGTCCATCCCGCCGCGATCGTCGATCGTCTCGTACAGTTCGTTTTTCAGGCGTCGCGGCAGATCCGTGTCCTCGACGAGGAGTTCGACGTCCTCGTCGACGAACTCGAATCGGTCCGTGGCGTGGTATTGTGTCTCGCTCATCAGTCATCACCCTCCGCGAGCCACCAGTCGTCGGCGTGCTCAGAGAGGTTGGTCGGTCGCTTCTCGGTGCCGAGGAACTGCTGTTTTTCGGTCTCGTCGGCGAACTCTTCGTCGAGGATCCGCTCGGTTATGTCCTCGACGTCGACGGCGTCCTCATCCATGCTCGAGGAGACCTCGACCGGCGAGGTGCCGTCCTCGCCGAACTCGAACTGGACAATCGTATCCGAGGTGTCCCGAACGGTCCCGTCGTATTGCGTTTCGAGTTCGGAGAGGGCGTTGATCAGCCGCCGCTGGAGGTACCCGGACTTGGAGGTCCGGACTGCCGTGTCGACCAGACCCTCGCGGCCACCCATCGCGTGGAAGAAGAACTCCTTGGGTTCCAGCCCCTCGCGGTAGGAGTGCTCGACGAACCCGTGAGCGTCCGCACTCAGGTCGTTCTGACGGTAATGGGAGAGGGTCCGGTTCTCGTAACCGCGGTTGATCCGCTCGCCGCGGACTGCCTGCTGGCCGACTGCACCGGCCATCTGCGTGAGGTTCAGCATCGACCCACGCGCACCGGAATCGGCCATGATGACCGCGGGGTTGTCGTCGTCGAAGTGGTCCTCGGCGATGTCACCCGCGCTGTCGCGGGCCTTGCCCAGCGTCTGCATGATCTTCATCTCCAGGGTCTCATCGACGGTCCGGCCGGGCAGGGATTCGAGTTCGCCTCGCTCGTAGGTCTCGATGAGTTCCTCGACGCGTGCGTAGGCGTTCTCGATCGCCTCGTCGACCTGTTCCTGGGCCTCCGGCGGGATGGACTCGTCGTCGATCCCGATCGAGAACCCGAAGTGCATGATCGTCCGGATCGCGAGCGTCCCGACCTCGTTGATGAAGATCCGGGCGCGCGTGCGATCGTACTGCTTGGCGATCGTGTCGACGATCTCACCGCCGAACGCGCCGACGGCGTCCTCGTCGATCGTCCCTTCGACGTGCTGGCCGTCCTCGATGACGACCGTGTCGTCGGCGCTGGAGGTGAACTCCAGATCCAGTCCGTCCGGCAACAGTTCCGAGAAGATGCTCCGGCCGGTCCAGTATTCCGTACCGTCGTCCTCGTGGCCGTCAGGTTCCGGCAGTTCGTCGACGCTGGTCGCCCGCAGCAAGTCCAGCGCCTGCGTCTCGTTGAAGGTGGGATTGGTGTGGGTCAGCAGGTACGTCGCGGAGATGTGGTCCTGGATGGCCCCGATGATGTTCTCGCCGAAGCGAGGGCTGAGCATCTGCTCCTGGACGCGCATCAGCACGCGCGCTTCCGCACGTGCCTCCTCGTTTTGCAGCGCGTGCATGTTCATCTCGTCGCCGTCGAAGTCGGCGTTGTACGGCGGGCAGACGACGGTGTTGAGCCGGAAGGTCTTGTACGGCATCACCACGACCTCGTGAGCCATGATCGACATCCGGTGCAGCGACGGCTGGCGGTTGAAGATCACGATGTCGCCGTCGACGAGGTGCCGGGAGACCTCCCAGCCGGGCTTGACCTTCTCGGCGAGTTCCTCGCAGTTCTTCTCGGTCACTTTCAGTCGGCGGTTGTCCGGCCGGCGGACGTAGTTCGCGCCGGGATGGCCCTCGGGACCGTTTCGGACGTACCGACGCGCCTCTTCGAGGTTGCGCTCGGTGACGTTCATCGTCTGGGTCATCTCCTTGGCGACCCGATCCGGAACCCCGACCTCGTTGAGGCTGAGCGTCGGGTCCGGCGAGATGACCGTCCGTGCAGAGAAGTTGACACGCTTGCCGGACAGCGAGCCACGGAAGCGGCCTTCCTTGCCCTTCAGGCGCTGGGAGAGGGTCTTCAGCGGGCGACCCGAGCGGTGTCGGGCGGGCGGCGTCCCGCTGATCTCGTTGTCCATGAAGGTGGTGACGTGGTACTGCAACAGTTCCCAGAGGTCTTCGATGATCAGCTGGGGCGCGCCGGCCTCGCGGTTCTCCATGAACCGCTGGTTGATCCGGATGATGTCCACCAGCTTGTGCGTGAGGTCGTCCTCGCTGCGCTGGCCGTTGTCCAGCGTGATCGACGGCCGCGCCGTGACCGGTGGCACGGGGAGGACGGTCAGGATCATCCACTCCGGACGGGACTTCTCGGGATCGATCCCCAGCACTTCCAGGTCCTCGTCCGGGATGTCTTCGAACCAGTCCCGGATGTCACTGGGCATCAGCTTGTCCATGTCCTCCTCGGTGAGATCGACGTCGAGGGCCTTCTCGATGGCCTGGCGGTCCTCCTCGCGAGGACGGAACTCACCGGAGAGGATCTCCTGGATCCGGCCGGCGTCGATCCCCGTCTCGTCGGCCAGGTCGTGCGGCGAAACCGGCTCGTCGTCTTCCTCGTCGGGCTCCATCGCGGCGGCGATCCGCTGTGGGTACTCCGAGGAGAGCACCTGCTTGACCTCGTAGTAGGTCGTCGGCTTCTCGTGGTTGATGTCGTACTGCACCGCGCCACAGTGGGGACAGTAGTCCTTCTTGCGAGCCTGGCGGATCGCGGCCTTGGTGACGTCGTTGAGGTCGTCACCGAGCTCGCGCGTCCGGTCGAGGCGGTCGCGGAACTCCTGGCGTTCGTTCTCGTCGAGGGTGAGCCGCGAACACTCCCGGCAGGTCCCGCGCAGCAGTCGGCGGATGAGTTTCGAGAAGCCGACGTGGATCACGGGGGCGGCGAGTTCGATGTGGCCGAAGTGGCCGTTACACGAGCCGCTGTGTTTGCCACAGGTCTTGCATTCCAGTCCGGGGTCGATCACGCCCAGACGCGGGTCCATCAGTCCCATGTCGATGGGGAACCCGTCGTCGTCGTAGGTGTCGGCCGTGATGACCTTCGTGGCGCTCATGTCGCGATACTCCTCGGGATCCATCAGCCCGAAACTGAGACTCCCGATCGATTTCGGTGCGTGTCCTGACATGGTTTAGACTGCGTCCTCCAGTTCGATCCGCGGCGCGATGCCCAGTGCTTTCATCTCGTCGAGCAGGAGCTTGAACGCGTAGCTCATCTCGATCTCGTGGACGTCGGTCTCCTCCCCACAGTTGGGGCAGTACACGCGGCGCTGCTCGACGTCCTCGACGGCGGTCATCCCACACTCGGCACAGACGTGGATGAACTCCCGGTCGGATTCATCGAGCAGTCGCTCTTTGAGCGTCATCGCCGCGCCGTGGCCGATGAACACGTCCCGTTCCATCTCTCCGATGCGCAGACCACCTTCGCGGGCGCGACCCTCCGTGGGCTGGCGGGTCAGCACCTGAACCGGTCCGCGCGAGCGGGCGTGGATCTTGTTCGAGACCATGTGGTAGAGCTTCTGGTAGAAAATGTCGCCGACGAAGATGTCGGCCTCGATCTTCTCGCCAGTGACACCGGAGTACATGGTCTCCTTGCCGCTGGAGTCGAACCCGTGTTCCTCTAGCGAGTCGCGGAGTTCCTCCTCGTCCTCACCGGTGAAGGCGGTCCCGTCGACCCGGCGGCCTTCCAGCGCGCCGACCTTCCCACCGATCATCTCGAGGATGTGTCCGACGGTCATCCGCGACGGCAGCGCGTGGGGGTTGAGGATGAGGTCCGGTACGACTCCCTCCTCGGTGAAGGGCATGTCCTCCTGGGGCGCGATGTGGCCGACGACACCCTTCTGGCCGTGTCGGGAGGCGAACTTGTCCCCGAGTTCGGGGATCCGTTCGTCCCGGACCTTGACCTTCGAGAGCTTCGAGCCGTCCTCGCCTTCCATCAGGGTGACGGTGTCGACGATCCCGCTCTCGCCGGACCGCATCGTTACCGACGTTTCACGACGCTTCTGGGGGGAGAGCCCGCCCATGTCGTCCGGCTCTTCGAGGAACCGCGGCGGCGAGGTCTTGCCGAGCAGGACCGCGTTCTCGTCGACGCGCGTCTCGGGGTTGACCAGACCGTCCTCGTCCAGATGGGTGTAGGCGTCCTCGCCGCGAGCGCCCCGGACCTCGTCGTCCGGGATCTCGAAGCGATCCTCCTGGCCGCCGGGATAGCGTCGCTCCTCACCCTCGTAGGTCCGGAAGAAGTGCGAGCGAGCCAGCGCACGCTCGACCGAGCCCTTGTTGAGGACGAGCGCGTCCTCGATGTTGAACCCTTCGTAGCTCATGACGGCGACGACGAAGTTCTGAGCCGCGGGGCGCTCGTCGTAGCCGATCTGCTCTGTCGTCTGGGTCTTGACCATCGACAGCTGCGGGTAGTGCAGCAAGTGTTGACGGGTGTCGGGTCGGACCCGGTAGTTCGCGCTGGGCAGTCCCAGCGACTGTTTGATCATCCCCGACCCCATCGTAATGCGCGGGCTCGCGTTGTGCTCGGGGTAGGGGATCATCCCGGCACCGATCCCGAAGATGAGCTGCGGATCGACTTCGAGGTGCGTGTGATCCGCAGTGAGTTCCTCGCGGTCGACAGCGACGAGGATATCCTCTTCCTCCTCGGCGTCGATGAACTCGATATAGCCCCGGTCGACGAGATCCTGGAAGTCGATCTCGTCCTCCTCGAGCAGTTCGACCTCGCGCTCGGTCAACAGCGGTTCGCCGTCCTCGACGACGATAAGCGGTCGCCGTGCACGACCGGCGTCGGCGTTGATGATGACTTCCCGCGTTCGGTCTTTGACCGAAACGTTGACCATCTCGCTGACCTCGCCGCGGCGGCGGGCCTGGCGGATCTGTTCGGCGAGCTGTTCGGGGTCGGGATGTGTCCCGACCAGACTTCCGTTGACGTAGACTTTCGCGTCGCGTCCCTGACTCATTGTTTAATCGTCTGCGGGCTGCTGTGTTTCGATGCTCTCGATGCCGGGGATGCCCTGGACTCCCATGTCGGCGAGCGACTGTTTCAGATTCTGTGCGTCCTCGATGTTCTGACTGAGCTCCATCGCCTGCGCGAAGTTCTTCACCAGCCCACAGTTCGGACCCTCCGGCGTCTCGGAGGGGCAGATACGACCCCACTGGGTCGCGTGCAGGTCCCGCGCCTCGAAGTGTGGCTGACTGCGCGACAGCGGCGAGCGCAGCCGACGCAAGTGAGAGAGGACTCCCATGAAGTCCGTCCGGTCAACGAGCTGAGAGACGCCCGAACGGCCACCGACCCAGTTGCCGGTCGCGAGCGGGTGTTCCAGTCGTTCCGTGAGGACGTCCGAGCGGACGACCGTGGAAACGGAGAGCTGGCGGTTGCGCATGTTGGCGCGTTCGAGCTGGTACTTCACGTCGCGCGCCAGCTTGTTCAGCGCCGTCCGGAACAGGTCTCGCATGAGGTCACCGGAGACTTTCAGGCGCTTGTTGGCATAGTGGTCCTTGTCGTCTGACTCCCGGCGATCCAGCGCCAGTTCGAAGCAGGCCTCGGCCATCCGACAGAGGTAGTAGGCCTTGTTGATCCGAACCTCCTCTTCGTCGACACCTTCCTCGTGAAGGTGCGGCAGGAGATAGCGGTCGATGACGTAGTTGGCGCGCTTGAGCTGGTAGTTTTTGCCCTGGCCCGAGGCGACGCGCTTGCCGAGTTTCTCGATGGCTTCCTCGGTCGTCTGGACGTCGGCGGCCTCCAGATTCTCGAGCATGAACTTCACGATCTCGGGGTCGTCGCTGACGCGGTGGACGATCTCCTCGTCGGATTCCAGTCCGAGCGCGCGCACGAGCGTGACGAAATTGACCGAGCCCGAGACAGAGGGGAACGACACTTCAAGCAGTCCGTCGCGAGTACGCTCGGTCAGCACCAGCGCGCGGTAGCCACGGCGCTGGGAGAAGGTCTTTGCGACCTGAACCTCGTCGCCGTATTTGGTGTCGTATTCGGCGAGGATCTTGTTCGGCGCGAGGTCCTCGCTGGTCATCAGCACGCGTTCGGAGCCGTTGACAATGAAGTAGCCGCCGGGATCGGCCGGGTCCTCACCGATGTCGATCAGTTCCTTCTCGGAGAAGCCGGCGATGTTGCACTTCTGCGAGCCGACCATGATCGGCATGCGGCCGATCTTGGTCTCGGTCTGGTCGACGACGCGTTCTTCCTCCTCCTCGCCGCCCTTGACGATCGCCATTTCCATGAAGACCGGCGCGGCGTAGGTGATGTTCCGCAGCCGGGCTTCCTGGGGGTAGAGCAGTTCTTCGGAGCCGTCGGCCTCCCGAACCCGGGGCGTGACGACGCGGACGTCGCCCAGTTCGACCCAGACGGGTTCCTGGCCTTCCTTGTCCCCGATATCGGTTTCGATGGTCGCCTTCTCGTCGACGACCTCCTGCATGCCGCGTTCGAGGAACGCGTTGAACGACCGGAAGTGGTGTTCGGCGAGTCGATCCTTCGAGAAGTATGCCCGTGAAATGGTTCGGCGTTGTTCTGTATCCATGCTTACTCGATGACGAGTCGATAGACGACCGCTCGGTCTGTGGTTCGCGAATCGCGCTCGACCTTGATCACGTCGCCGACCTCGGCCTCGTCTGGCAGCGCGGGGTCGGTGCGTTTGATCTTCGGCAGGTCGGTTTTCTTGATGTCGTACTCTGCGAGTACGTCCTCGAGTTCGTCGCTGTCGAGGACGGTGTGGTCCGGGACGAGTTCGTGTTGGCTTACGTCTACCATGTGTGGTGGGGGTTTGACCGGCTAGAGAAGGCTGTTCGAGATACTACAGCCACATATTGGCGGCACGCATTTAACGCTTGCCAAAACCGCCTGCAACAGCTATCGGCGACCCCGCGAACAGTACCTGTGCGTACGTGGACCACAGACAAAGGTGTTTGGGTATATCTGAGCCGAACGGGCCACCCTGACTACGAATCGGTTCGGACCATGGCGACCCACCCGGAGTGACGTGAGTGAACGCCACACACTGCGCCCTCGTTTGGAAAGCCTTAATACTAGGACCCCGGTACGGATGAGTGCAGCAAGCCCGGATGGTGTAGTGGCCCATCATACGACCCTGTCACGGTCGTGACGCGGGTTCAAATCCCGCTCCGGGCGTACTTTTGCGGCGAGCAAATTCGCGAGCCGCAAATACCTAAGAGCGGATTTGAACCCTGGAAGACGAGCGTCAGCGAGTCTTCGTGCGGTTCAAATTCCGGGAGACGAGGTCTCCCGGCCCTCGCGAACCTACTCGGATCGCTCAGTCCCGCTCCGGGCGCTTTCTGTTGACGCAAACGGCGAGCGGAGCGAGCCACTGCGTCGACGAAACGCCGACGAGGGAGTGGCAACGGATCAGACAACGAGCCGGAAACGTCCGACAGGAAAGGGATTTACTGCTGCAGTCGTTCGACGACGAGTTCGTCCAGGTCCTCGCGGAGTTCGTCGACCGCGATCTCCTCCATGACCGGCACGAAGAAGCCTTCGACGAGCATGTCCGTCGCACGTTTCTCGTCGACCCCGCGGGAAGTCATGTAGAACAGGTCTTCAGCGTCGACCTGTCCGACCGTCGCGGAGTGGCTGGCCTCGGTGTCGTGGTTGTTGATGATCAGCTTCGGGGAGGCGTCGGCCTCGCTGTCGTCGCTCAACATCAGGGTGTTCTCGCGCTGATACGAGGAGGTGTCCCAGGCTTCGCGACCGACGTCCTGAACGCCCTCGTAGACCGAGCGTGCCTCATCGTCCAGTACGCCGCGGGTAACGAGGTCGGCGACAGTGTGCTCGCCCTCGTGCCAGACACGGCTGGCCAGATCGAAGTGCTGGTCCCCGTGGCCGAAGAACGCGCCGACGATCTTCGACTCGCTGGAGTCGCCCAGCAGGCGCGTTTCGACGCTCGTCTTTGTCAGTCGAGAGCCGATGTTGCCCTCGATCCAGTTGACCGTGGCGTAGGTATCGGCATGGCCGCGCTTGACCGAGAAGTTGTACGTCTCCTCGCTGAGGTTCTGCAGCGCGCCGTACTGGACGTGGGCGTTCTCGCGCGCGTCGACTTCAACGATCCCGGAGTAGTAGCGGTTGCCGTCCACGCCGTCGCCAGTAGACTGGCGTTCGAGGATCGTCACCGACGACGACTCCTCCGCGACGACCAGCGTGTAGTTGAACAGCGACTGGCTGTTCATCCGCGTCCGGATCTTCACGTCTTCCGCGTCGACGCCCTCCGGGACGTAGATGACCGTGCCAGCGCTGAAAAGCGCCGTCGAGAGCGCAGTGAGGTAGTCCCGCTGGGGGTCGACGATGCTGCCGAACGTCTCCTCGATCAGGTCGCCGTGCTCGGCCAGTGCCTCGGACCACTCCAGCACGTCGACGCCTTCGGCTTCGACGCGGTCTTTCTCCTGGGCGCGATCGAGCGGATCGACGATCCGTTCGTATTCGAGCGCGTCGAGGTTCGTCCAGTCGCGACCCGGCGTCCGGATGACGCTGGGCATGTCGAGATCGTCGAGCGCCGTCAGAGCGTCCAGACGCGTCTCCAGCAGCCACTCGGGCTCGTCCAGATCTTCGCTGATCGTCCGTACCTGTTCCTCGGTGAGATTTGCGTGTACCTGCGTGCTCATGATATCGACCGGGGATTACCCGAGCGAACCCTCCATCTCCAGTTCGATGAGACGGTTCAGTTCGACCGCGTATTCGATGGGCAGTTCCTCGGTGATCGGCTCGATGAAGCCGGCGACGATCATCTGCTTTGCGTCGTCGTCGTCCAGGCCGCGAGACTGCAGATAGAAGACGTCCTCATCGCCGATCTTGCCGACGGTCGCCTCGTGGGCGACGTCGACTTTGCTCTCCTGGATCTCCATGTACGGCATCGTGTCCGACGTCGACTCGTTATCGAACATCAGCGCGTCACACTCGACGTTCGTCTTGGAGTTCTCGGCGCCGTCGCTGATGTGCACGAGACCGCGGTAGTTGGTGCGGCCGCCGTCCTTGCTAATCGACTTCGACTCGATCGTCGAGTTCGTGTTCGGGGCGTTGTGATAGACCTTCGCGCCGGTGTCGATATTCTGGCCCTCGCCCGCGAACGCGATGGTGATGTGGTTGTCAGTCGCGCCGGGACCCTTGAGGATTGTCGCCGGGTACAGCATCGTCGCCTTCGAACCCATCGAGCCGGACACCCACTCCATGCGGCCGTCGGCCTCGACGATGGCGCGTTTGGTGTTGAGGTTGTAGGTGTTTTTCGACCAGTTCTGGACCGTCGAGTACTGGACATGTGCGCCTTCGCCGACGAACACCTCGACGCCACCGCTGTGGAGGTTGAACTCGGCGTACTGGGGGGCCGAACAGCCCTCGATGTAGTGGACTTCGGCGTTGTCCTCGGCGATGATGAGCGTGTGCTCGAACTGGCCCATCCCCTCGGAGTTCATCCGGAAGTACGCCTGGACGGGCATCTCGACGGTCGTGTCCTCCGGGATGTAGACGAAGCTCCCGCCGGACCAGACCGCACCGTGCAGGGCAGCGAACTTGTTGTCGCTCGGGGGAACGCACTTCGTCATGAAGTGCTCGCGAACGAGCTCGGGGTGCTCCTGGACGGCCTTGTCCATGTCCATGAAGATGACACCCTTCTCCTCCCAGCGTTCCTGCATGTTCTGGTAGACGATCTCGGACTCGTACTGGGCGCCGACGCCCGAGAGGGCGTTCTTCTCGGCTTCGGGAATGCCCAGCTTGTCGAAGGTGTCTTTGATCTCTTCCGGGAGGTCCTCCCAGGACTCGGCGCCGCCGCGAGTCTCGATATCGGGGCGGATGTAGGGGACGATCTTGTCGATGTCCACCTCGGAGAGGTCCGGCTGGCCGGGCCAGTCGGTCGGCATCGGCATCTGTTGGAACTGTTCGAGTGCTCGAAGGCGGCGCTCGAGCATCCACTCGGGTTCGTCTTTGTCCTCCGAGATGACCCGGACGGTCTCCTCGGTGAGGCCCTTCTCGGTCTCGAAGGCGGAGTTTTCCTCCTTCTTGAACTCGAAGCGAGCCTCGGTGTCGGTGTCTTTGAGGTCGTCTGAACTCATGTGTGTTAATTTGTCTCCTTACGGTAGGGTCTTTCTCTAGCTTGTTATGGTTACGCGGCGCTGTAGACTTCCTCGCGGACCCAGTCGTAGCCCTTGTCTTCGAGCTTCTCGGCCAGTTCGGGGCCGCCGCTCATCGCGATCTCGCCGTCGAGCATCACGTGGACGTGGTCGGGCTCGACGTAGTCGAGAATCCGCTGGTAGTGGGTGATCTGGAGGATTCCGGCACCCTGCTCGTCTCGCAGGGCGTTGATCCCCTTCGAGACGTCCTGCAGGCGGTCGATGTCGAGCCCGGAGTCGATCTCGTCCAGCACGGCGATCGACGGCTCCAGGATCGCGGCCTGCAGGACCTCGTTCTGTTTCTTCTCCCCGCCGGAGAAGCCAGCGTTGAGGTACCGATTGGCGAACTTCTCGTCCATGTCCAGCTGTTCCATCTTCTCCTGGAGGAGCTGCTGGAACTCGGCAACGCCGATCTCGCCCTCGTCGGCTGGTCCTTCCATCGGCGAGGTCTCGTAGCCGACGTCCTCGTCCTCGTCTTCGACGTCTTCCTCGTCCTCGAACAGCTCCTCGCGCTCTTCGAGCTTGGCGTTGAGTGCCGTCCGAAGGAAGTTCACCATCGTGACACCCTCAATCTCGGCGGGATACTGGAAGCCGAGGAAGACGCCGAGCGCGGCGCGCTCGTTAGGTTCCAGATCGAGCAGGTTCCAGGTGCGCATGTCCTCGGGGATCTCGAAGTCTTCGCCGAACTCGTCTTCGTCCAGGTGGATCAACACCTCACCCTCGGTCACCTCGTAGGCGGGATGGCCGGCGATGATCTTCGCCGTGGTGGACTTCCCGCTCCCGTTGGGTCCCATCAGCGCGTGAATCTCCCCCGACTCGACTTCGAGATCGACCCCTTCCAGGATCGTCTCGCCGCCGTCTTCTGCGACTTCTGCGTGCAGATTCGAAATCTCGAGTACTGCCATGGTCTAGGTCAACCGAAAATGGGGCCGTCGACCCCATAACCCTTTCGCATTCCTGAACAATCTGTTTCCCCTTACCCAAAATTTTGTTTGTGATGATCGAAGTTCCGTGTTACGGTTTCTGTGCTATTTCGGCCTCAGAGGATCTAAAACGTCACTTTTCCACGAAACCAGAGGAACACTTATATCGGCCGAAAGCTACTGATCGTTGATGGAGGATTCAGTGAGGCTGAAAGACGTCGAGACGGCGATCGATCCACAGGACTTGCCGCTGACGAGAGTACAGGCCGAGCGCGCGTTCGCGGACGTGACGCTCGAACTGGCCGACGGGACCGTCTCGTTCGGTGAAACGATCGGCCGCTCACACGCGGAGACGTTCGATACGGTCGAGGAACTGGTCACCGAGTTGTACACCCATCTCCCGCGGCGCGCGGTCGGCGAACCCTTCCAGTCGGAGGGCGACGCTTGAGCACGTAGCTGCTCACATGAACTGCCCGAGCCCGGTCTGTTCCTGCCCGCTCTTGACCTCGTCCCAGGAGATCCCGAGCGGCTCGATCACGCGGGAGATCGGTCCCTTGAGCGTCTTTTCGAGCATCTTCTCCCAGTCGATCTCGAACTCCTCGGGGATCTGCTCTCCGTACTCGAAACAGATCACGTCCGGGTCGCGCTTGAACGCTCCGTAGAGCGGATCCTCGGCCGGATCGAGTCCCGTCTCCGCTTCGACGCGCTCGAAGAAGTCCGGGTGGACCTTCTTCAGGTACAGCCGTTTGGGTTTGCTCCCGCGCTGGAAGTTCGTCCCCAACAGGAGGTTGGCGTACTTCGCGCCGCGGACCTGGGCGGTGTCGGTGTCGTAGTTGTCCAGGCGCTTGCCGATCCCGCCCGGGATGGCGACCTTCTCGTAGTTCATGTTCCCCACCAGGAAGTCTTCGATGACCTCGTGAAGATAGTCACTCACCCCGTCGATGTCGCCTTCCTTGACGATCATCTCCAGCACCTCCAGCTGGACCTCCTTGGTGATCTCCGCGATGTCCGAGCGCTGGTACTCGAAGCCGGTGATGTCGACGTCGTCGACCTCCTTGCCTTCCTTCCAGACGATGTGACCGGCGTAACGTTTCTTCTTGCCGGCCTGAAAGAACCGCCGGTAGAGCTTCTCGAACTCGATCTTGAAGCGGTGGTCCTCTGCGTTCAACTGCTCGCGAGCGAACTCGTCGTAGGAAGCGTTGATCGCCTCCTCGATGTCGAAGCTCTGGGTGATCGCGTCCTCGACCGAGATGTCCTGTCCAAGGCTTATCATGACGGAGTCGGTGTTGTGGAGGACGATGCCCCCGACTCCGTCGACGAAATTGTCGTTGTTCGCAACGCTGAGGTCGTATACGTATTCGTCGTAGTCCTGCTCGCGGAGGACTGGATCACGGCCGGAGCGATAAAACTGGCACGTACGGATCGTATAGCTGTCTTTCTCCTCGCGGTACTTGAACGAGTGTTTTTTGCCTCGCTGTGTCAGCAACATCGAGAGCCCGGCTGCGAGCTCCCGACTCGTCGTTTCGTAATCGAAGTTCTCGGTCGCGTACTCCTCGGAAGATCGCAGGAACTCCCTGGACCCATCGCCTTCGACGAGAATATCGAGGAACAGTTGCTGTTCGTCGTCGGGCAGATGATGCACAAACGATGGGATCCGCTTCCCACGAGAGGTCTGTCCGGCAAACTCACGGAAGAACACCGCCGCGAGTTCGTTCATCATCTGGAGTTTCTTCGTCCGGTCGTTGTACGTCGTCTGTGTCCCGTTGTTCGCATCGTATGCCGCGGTGCGCTCGTCCCGGGAATCGCTATCGATGATACTCGCAGACGTGTTGTCGAACAGCCGATGGTAGTCGGACTGTAATTGTTCGAGCCACTCGTGGCGGGATTCCGCGATGCTAGCCCCGAACCGGCTGTCCGTCGTTTCGGTCGTCGAAGCACTCCCCTCAGCAATATATGCTGCAAGCAACCGAATCAGCGATCGACCGTCTGCACTGTCGACATCGATATATCGCTGGACGGTGACCGTTTTATCCTGATCTCGCTGATGTTCGTGACCGAACCAGACACAGTCGTCGTCTGCGTGTACGCGATTTGTCTTGGTCGTTGCTTCGTCCTTCCCGACACTCCGGCCGTCCTCGTACGTTCGTGTGTAGCCATCGAGCACCTCGTACGTGTCGATTGTCCCGACAGTATCGACCGATGGAAGGCCAGGGATCCGAAGCGGTTCTTCGACATCGCTCGGCGCGGCTTCGACGTATTCGTCGCCGTCTTCGACGACATACGAGTGATCGTGTGTCGTCGTCGACTCTCCGAACTTGTGCTGCAAGGTGACGACTGTTTCGCCTGTCTCATGGCGGATCGCCTGCTCGATCGATTGCCATTCCGGATCACCGGTGTCGCTCAGCGACAGCGCTTCCCAGCCGTCGAGTTGGCGACGGTCCTTTCCAGGTTCAGCAGTAGCGACATCACCGCCGTCGGCCGTGATTCGAACGTCTGCGTCAGCGAGACGTTCACCACGCTCGAAGAGGTCCTCGATCGGTAGAATCCGCACCCGTCCGTCCGGGTCGCGAACAACTACAGGGCGGTCGCCCGTCACACTGTCCCCGTAGGCGACCTCGTAGTCGAGGTTTTCTACAGCATTCTCAGTATGCTCGATGACGGACCGACCAGTAGCTGTCACGGCAGCGGCGTTGTCCTTGTCGTACAGGCGAAACCGATCCCACCCCGAAACGCCGTACAGCGACTGCCCGACCCACTGGAATTTACCGTTTCGACCTGCGAGGACGGTATGATTATCCTCGACAGTGACGCTGTACACACCGTTTTCTGCCTCGCTACGCGTGCCGCTTCGGTGCATCCGGAGCGTGTTCTTCGAATCCTCGGTCACGTAGATCCGGTACGTGCCGCTGTCCTCGTTGTAACTCGCAGTGAGACCGAGATGGGCACACAGTCGGAGCACGTCGTCCCGCAATTGCTCACTCGCCGTGCTGTATCGCCAGGAATTGACCTGCCAATCACCGTCGCCAGCGATGAGCGTCTCGAGAAAGCGCCGCTTCTGGTCGCGACTCGCCTCGAACACGAACTCCGGGATCCGCTTGCTGAAGCTATCTTCGCCGGCGATCTCTTCCAGCAGATCGCCGAGGAGCCGCGACGTGAACTGATAGCCATTTTCGTCGACGTGGTAGTCGAAGCCCATCCGGTCGAGCAGTTCCCCGATCGCCGCGTGGTCGTCTCGTGCACCGCCAGTACGGCCGCTGTCTCCTCCGTCGGTGATCGCCTGTGCGTCCTGTGCAATCGAGACCGTCGTCGCGGAACCGCGGAATTTCTCGCCGAACTGTTTGTCCTCAAACGTGTAGACCGATCCTTCGGTGATATACCAGGCCAGCAATTCGAGGAAGTCGTCACCGTCGTACCGGCGCGGAATCCACTTGCGATTGGCCTCTGTGTGGACGTAAAACGTCGAACACGCGCCCTCGAGGTATGCACGGTTCTCTTCGAACTCGTCATCGTCGAAGACGTATCCGGTCGTTCCCTCGTCGGCCTTCTGCACCTTGTCTGGATAGTAGCCGATTTCGGCAGCCAGCGTGTGCCCGTGCACGTCGTTGTCCGCCCAGACCTCGTACTCGCCGTCATAGAACTCTGTGAGGTCGACTTCGTCGATCCGCTCGCCCGCCGGTCCCGTCCAGTCGTGAGGTAACTGATAGTTCGTCGCCCGATCGAGTTCCCCGGCTTCGACAAAGCGATAGTCGTCTTCGTCCCAGGTGATCCCGTTCGCTTCCGCCTTCCGTACGAGCATCCGGTGGTTCGGCGTAACGCTGAAATCTATCTTGTCGGTCACGATGTCGACCAGTTCGCCGTCATAGTCGGGGTATTCCCACGTCTCGGTGACCGGCTTGACCTCCATCTCCAGCGTATCCGGGTCGATCGAGTACACGTCATCGCCCACGTCAAGCTCACGGACGTTCCGAACGCCGTCCGGGGTTACCACCTCTGTGTCCGGCGTGAAGCAGTTCATAACGACCTTTACACTTCCCTGTTGTCGATCGTACTGTTCGTACTCTGGAGTGCCCGGATCGTGCTGATTCCGAAGTTCCTTCTTTTCTTCCCGCTCTGATAGGAGCTCCGTGACCATCTCGCGGACGATCCCGTCAGGCTCCTTGCGGAAGTGCTGGCCGTTGGGCGCGACGAAGGTATCCCCGTCGTAGAGCTCGGGATCGACTTTCGTCTCCGGCGATGCGTTGATCGTCACCATACACATCGGATAGAGGCTCTTCAGGTCCAGCACCGAGACCATCTCCTTGACACCAGTGATCGGATCGAAGACCGCACCGCCCTCGAACTCCTCACCGGATTCGACCGTACCCTTCGAGGGCAGCGCAAAGCGGCCGTGGGCCTTGTGGAGGACGTACATGTCGACGGCGTCGCCGGGCGTGGGTGCGTCTTCGAGCCGGCAGCCGACGAAGGAAGCGATCTCCTCGAAGAAGGCGATGATCTCCTGTTTGCGGTCCAGTTCCACGCAGAGTTCGACGTCCCGGAGGTTGTACTCCAGCAGGCGTTCGGGGTCTTCCTCCCAGAGGTCGCCGATGTCGCCGGTGTAGGTCTCCTTGCCGGCGCCGAGTTCCTCCTCGCCGACCGCCTCGAGCCGGTAGGATTCCAGTTCCGTGAACTGCGTCCGCTTGTACGCCCGCAGGAGGTCGAAGACCACCCGACCCTTGATGTCCGGACCCTGCCAGTCGCTCTGCCAGACCTCGTTCACTCGCGAGAGACGGTTGTAGTCCAGATCGTGGTCGGTCGTCGGATCGAGGATCTCCAGTCGGTCGATGAGATACGGCGCGTCGAAGTCGGCGAAGTTCCAGCCAGTCAAGATGTCCGGGTCGGTGTCCACAATGTAAGAGACGAACGCCTCCAGCATGGCCGGCTCCTCCTCGAAGACCCGGATGTCGGCGTCGAGGTCGTCGTCTTCCAGCGGCGCGTACTCGTCGAGCAGGTCCGGAACTTCGGCTCCTTCGCCGGCGTCGTACAGCCAGAGAACGTACTCGTCGCGATAGGAGTCGTGGCTCGCAATACAGATGATCGGCTCCTCACCCACCTCGGGGAACCCCGAGCGATCGTCGACCTCGATGTCGAACGTCGAGACGCGCGGCTCGGCGTCGAGGTCGACGGCCTCGATCTCGTCGTGTGGGACGCGGATCCGGTGCCCGTCTGCGTTCTCGTCGGTGCGGCGATCTGGCACGCGGACCCCGCTCGTGATGTCCTTGTCGATCAACAGCCGATCGGGGAAGAGGATGTCCGCCTCGTAGTGGTCGAACTCGTCACGGATCTGCCCGACGTCCCGCGGCGTCTGTCCGAAGATCTTCGTCAGATTCTCGCCCCGGATCGACTCGTAGCCGGTCTCCCAGCCAGTGATCCGGTCGCGAGACCGCAAGTCGTCGAAGTCCAGATTCGCAGTCGGCGCGTAAAAGTACGGTCTGAACTCGTAGACCTCGACGTGGATCAGTTCCCGATCGCCCGGCGTGCGACCGAACACGTGGACGACAGGGAACTCCCCGTCACCGGAGCCCTCGACCGTGTAATCGACCTGCGTCACCGAGAGTTCGACGGTGCCCCCGGCGTCAGGATACCGGAACTCTTCGGCGTCGACGACGTCAGCGGCGATGCTCTCCGCGCCAGCGACTGCCGCCGCTTCGTCCTCGGGCCGGCCCGTCCCGCTTTCTCCGAACGCCGACAGACCCGTCTGCTCGCCCTCACTCATGTTGTCCCCACTTTGGCAGGGCGCCTAAAAACACCGACGGTCGGGCTGGCAATCTCTGACGGATGGACAAGACTTTTGGTATGGGGTGTCATACCAGATTCTGAAGTCATGTCGAACCGCGTCAACGCAGCAGGTGAGTCGGATCGTGCGGCAACTCCCGAGACGATGACCGGCGCGGAGACAATCGAGGCCTACGAGGACAGCGGAAACGTAGTCTTCTACGACGCGGAGAACCCCATCGCATGGATCGAATCGGATTCGGCGGTCGCGCTAGAGGACGCCACCTGATACTGGTGGCTGTACGTCGGTGAAGGCATTCACGCCGTCATATCGAATCACTTCGAAACGGTATAGCCGCCAGTATGGGAGCAACGAGCGTAGTCTGTGGATCACAATTCTTGCCGAAACGAGCGAGCCCGTTTTTCGACACCGTACGGGGTCAGTACGATCCAGCGGCCCCGATCTACAAACGAAAGCGCGGTTGACGGTGTCACGGAGAGCGGCACATCCGGCCACTAGCAATCGTCTGAATATAGCGGGCCACATCGATCAACTCGATGAGCGAAGCAGACCACATCGAACGGTTCGCGGTTTCGGCCGCGAGTGAGAGCGAAACGAAAACTGTCGTCGAGGCGCGCGAATTCGAGTTCGTCGTCGACGAGCCCGCCGAACTCGGGGGAACGAACGACGGGCCGAATCCCGTCGAGTATCTCATTGGGGCGTGGGCAGGCTGTCTCAACGTCGTCGTGCACACCGTCGGCGAAGAGTACGAGATCGATGTCGGTGACGTCGAGATCGAAATCGAGGGCGATCTCGACCCCAGAAAGTTCCTCGGTGTTACCGACGACGGGAGAGCCGGATACCGGGAGTTGCGGGTCGACGTCGAAATCGAGTCCGACGCGGATCAAGCGGCCCTGGATGCGTTCGCTGCGGCCGTCGAAGAGCGCTGTCCCGTCGGTGACAACATCGCGAACCCGACGCCGACCGAGGTCACGGTCGACACTTCCACGTGAAATTAGCTGAATGCAGGCGCTAAGCCCCCGTCCTCAAGGAGCGACCAACGGGAGCGAGTAGGGCGGGGATACAGCGTCCCCAGAAATCTTCGATTTCTGGTGGGCGAACGAATCGCGGCGCGATTCGTCCACGCCGTCTTCGTCTTTTTGCACCTTCCTGTTGCTGGCCCACAGGCCCACCGTTCCGATACACTTACACACATAACGCGCATAGTACACACCGTGGAACGGAAGAACATCACAATCCGTGAAGATCAAGCCGAGTGGGTCGAGGAGAACCACTTGAACCTCTCCTCATTCGTTCAAGAGAAACTGGATGAACTTATCGAACAACGTGAGTGATCACTGATGCACCACGCCTACAGGTTCCGGCTCAAGCCAACCGCCAAACAGCGTGAGCTGTTGGATTACCATAGAGATACCTGTAGGCAACTCTACAACCACGCTCTCAGGGAGTTTAATAAGATTCCAGAGTCCGATGGAACGCTCAATCAACGGGTGCGACAAGTCCGCGATCAACTCACCGACCTCAAAGACTGGTGGGACGAGTTGAACGACCTGTACTCAACGGTTGCACAGGCCGCAGTCATGCGGATCGAGGACAGTATCAAAGCCCTCTCTGAACTGAAAGAGAAGGGCTACAACGTCGGCAGTCTCAACTGGAAGGCACCCAGAGACTTCCGCAGTTTCACCTACGTCCAGTCTGGCTTCGAGTTCGACAAGAAGAACGGCCAGACTGTGCTCTCACTCTCGAAACTCGCGGATATCCCCATTGAGTGCCACCGAGACATCCCAGATGGTGAAACTATCAAAGAAGTCACGCTCAAGAAAGAACCGACTGGTGAGTGGTACGCCTCTTTCGCCGTCGACGACAAGGAGGAACCGTCCAAACCGTCGCTGGCGGAGATTGACGCCGATGAGATGGTCGGCATCGACGTGGGCATTCTGAAGTATGCCCACGATACAGACGGCACAGCAGTTGGTTCACTCGACCTCGCGGACGAACGCGACAGGCTTGAACGAGAGCAACGGAAGCTCTCGCGCAAAGAGCATGGGTCGAACAACTGGGAGAAGCAACGTCGGCGTGTTGCAGAATGCCACCAGCAAATCAAGCGCAAGCGGCGTGACTTCCTCCACAAACTCTCGAACTACTACGCTCGGGAGTACAACCTGGTGGCGGTCGAAGACCTCGACGTGAAAGGGATACTGGAATCGCCGGGCAACAGCCGCAACACCGCGTCTGCGGCGTGGGACACCTTCACCGATCTACTCGAATACAAGTGTAAGCGCGAAGGCACGCACTTCGTGGCGGTTGACCCAGAAGACACGACCAAGGAATGTGCGTCATGTGGCGTCAAAACAGACAAGCCGCTGTGGGTGCGTGAGCACTCCTGTCCGGCCTGTCGGTTCGAGGCGGACAGAGACGCAAACGCGGCGTGGAACGTTCTTTCTCGCGGACTCACCGACATAGGAGTGGCTCACTCCGAATTAACGCCTGTGGAGACTGCGCTCCCTACGGGAACTGCGGTCGTTCCTGCAAAGCGCGTCGTGGAAGCAGGAAGCCCCTGCCTCAAGGAGTCGCCAACGGCGGCGAGTAGGCAGGGGTAGTTCACGCCCGCTGATCCACCACGGAACGTTTTTCGGCCCCCTTCACGAACCACGAGGTATGCTCGACGGGTCCGACGAGAAGTCACCACACGAACCCGACGAGTTCGACCCGGACTCGCTCGGGCCCGGCGGGTTCGACACGGATTCACTCGGGCCCGAGGTGCCCAGTGCACCTGATCCACCAGAGAGCGACGCGGTCGATCCGGAGGTCCGCGGACTGTTCTGGTGGCTCGCCGCTCTCGCGAACGTCGCACTCATGGCTGCCAGTCTCGGGATCATGTTCATCGTCTTCCAAAAGCAGTGGGCGCTCGGGGCGCAGCTCACCCTGGCCGGCCTGATCCTCGGCGGGTACGTCTACTACCGCGTCAGGCAGTTTCAGTCCGATTGATCTAGTCCTCCTCGGCGATCCACCGGAACGCGTCGATGATCGCCCGTTTCCCCACAGCTTTTTCCCGTTCGGGTATCCTCGGGCCGTCGGCCCTGCGGGTACCACTCACGACAAAAACTTGGGAAAAAGACCGCTCGCTTCGCTCGCGGATGCTACTCCTCTGCAATCCGCCAGAACGCATCGATTATCGCCCGTTTCGCCACCGCGCCCTGCGTCGTCCAGTGGTGTGCATAATCGAGCATGTCGTCGTACAC
The DNA here is from genome assembly GCF_025517535.1 of Halapricum hydrolyticum. NCBI lineage: Archaea > Methanobacteriati > Methanobacteriota > Halobacteria > Halobacteriales > Haloarculaceae > Halapricum > Halapricum hydrolyticum. The sequence goes on along the minus strand of NZ_JAOPKC010000004.1, from coordinate 74,195 downwards.
GTCGGGTTTACAGCCCGCCGCGCGCGGGTGGCCGCCGCCGTTGACCTGTTCGGCGACCTCGTGACACCGCTCGAACGACTCCGTCCCGCGCAGGCTCGCGCTCCCTGCGGGCTTGACGATTACGGCGGCGTCAGCCCCCCGCTCTCGCAGGGCCTCTGCGACCTCGTTTTGCGAACAGCGACCGTAGGTCACGCCGACGGTCCAGGGACCGATTTCCCGTAGCTGGGCGCGCTCGATCGCCTTCTCGATGAGTGCCTCTTTCTCGACGCGTTTCTCCTCCAGGAAATCCTCGACATCGGGCGGCAGGTCGGCACCGTGTTCGACGACGACGTCGAGGTACGCCTCGGGTTCGCTCCAGTGTGAGAAGTCCGCCAGATCGTCGCTTCTGGGATCCTCACGGATCCAGAGGTCGTGATCGCGCGTGACCTCGACCAGTTCGACTAGCGACTGCTCGAATTCGTGATCGAGTTCGCGTAACGCGACGTCAGCCGAGCACTCCTCGTCAGACTCGCCGACGACCAGTTCGACGCCGGCGGCCCTGACGATCTCCGCGAGGTCTTCGTCCCACTGGTGGTGGTCGAACCAGCGGATCTCGCCTGCCTGTTCGGCCAGCGTCTCGAGTGGCTCGACGTCGGCGGGCTGGTCCGGACAGAGGTCACAGACAAACACTTCGGCCCCGGCATCGAGATACTCCGCCGTCCATGCGAGTCGTCGCCGGAGTTCGTGTGGGCTTGCGGGCACGAGCGCAGCGCTGCCGCGGGCCGCACGGACGAGCGCGACACAGGCCAGCCCGTCGGCATCAGGATCAGCGATGACGACTCGTTCGGTTCCTTCGAGCGCGTCCTCGACCTCCTGTTCTTGTTCGGTCCGCGTGAGATCGTCCGGCCGGAAGAATCCCTCTCCGGGGAGGACCGATTTGCGCTCCAGCGAGAGCGACTCGTCGTCGATGAGTTCGGCGTCCATACTCAGGACCCCATCCCGCCGGGAACCGGGACGTCTCGCTCCTCATCCGGATCGAGTTGCCGCGCTGTCAACACCGGGACGGGCGAACGGCGGACGACTGCCTCGGCGACGCTACCGAGCAGAAACGCGTGCTCGCCGTGACGGCCGCGCGTGCCCGTCACGATGAGACCGGCGTTCACGTCTTCGGCGTAGGCACAGATCTCCTTCGCTGGATCGCCCTCCCGGACGGCCGTCGTCACGTCGCCGGTCCGGGACGCGATCTCGGAAAGGGCCTCCTCCCCTCGTTCCTCGAGCGCAGCGTGGAGTTCACCACGGACGCGTTCCGGCGACGTTTCGACTTCCGTCTCGTCGATGACGTACAGCGCGTGGATCGTCGCGTCGAACCGCTCGGCGAAGTCGAACGCGAGCGTGACAGCTCGGGAAGCACTCTCCGACCCGTCAGTCGCGAGCACGACTGTCTCGAACATACGTCTACGTACTGGCGGTCACAGTATAAATGGGATGGAGACGCTCGCAAGCGACTTCGTACCTCGGTGGCTTTTTGCCATCACCCGACGGATACGCTACCAATGGCCGTCGAAATCGATACCGTACTCGTGCCCGTCGACGGGACCGACGAGGCGGAACGCGCCGTCGAATACGCCGTCGCTGTCGCCCGGCGCTACGAGGCGAGCATCCACATCCTGCACATCATCGACGACTCCGTCGCGCGCGCCATCCAGCGAGACGAGATCGACGCCGACGCCGTGGCTAACGAACACCGAGCATTCATGGCTGCAGTCCACGAGATGACGAAAAGCCCCGAGGGAAAGATCGAAGCGACCCAGTCGACCGTCGCCGGCTTCTCCGCGGAGCGTCTCAGCCAGCACCCCGTGAACGTCGTTCTGGACGCGGCAGAGGAGATCGACGCCGACCTGATCGTCGTTCCGCGCGAGAGCATCAGTGACGCCCCGGGTGCGATGCTCGGAAAAGTCGCCCAGTACGTCCTCTCGTATGCGAGTCAGCCCGTGCTCTCGGTCTAACGCAACCGGATCGACATCTCGATCTCGAAGCTCTCGGCCCCGCAGACCTCGAAACCGACCTTCTTGTACAGTTCGATCGCCGGCTCGTTCCACCGCTCGACGGTCAGCCAGACCGTCTCGATGTCGTGCTCCTGTACGTGCCCCAAGAGCGTCTTGAGGAGTTCGGTTCCGATCCCCGCCCCCTGGTACGTGTGGAGGACGAAGATCGCCAGTTCGTAGGCGTCAGCGTTGTCCGGCACGAGCATCGAGTGTCCGACGGCCTCCTCGCCGTCCCAGGCGATGACGTTCAGACAGTCCTCGGCCAGCACTGTATCGAGCCAGTTGTCGATGGCGTACTCTTTGACCGGCGGGATCCCCTGGGCACGGTCGGACGGGTCGAACGCCGTGTACATCTCGACGAGCGCATCTCGATCGTCGGGTTCGGTGGCCCGGATCTGGATCTCCCGACCCTCTTTGTCGGTGATCGTCCGCGAGGGCCGCGGGAACGTACCGGCCGGTTCGTCGGGGTAGGTTCGATTGACAGTCATCGAACGAGAGTCACCGGAGTTTCGGAATTGAGGACGACGAACTCGGCGACGCTCCCGAGTCGGATCTTGCCGAGCGTACTCCGCTTCCCGCCGGAGATCACCAGTCGGTCGAAGTTCTCGCTGTCGACCATCTCGACGAGCATCCCGCCGACGTGGCCGTCGATGTGGCGAATCTCGACGTCGACCTCGTACGCGTCGAGTTCCGATTCGACCTGCTGTTCGATCTCTTCCGGTGTCGCGTCGACCGCTGTGTCGTCGTATATCGCGATCGTCACGTCGTCGCCGGCGACCGCCGCCCGCTCGAGCGTCTGGTGGAAGGCGTCCCAGGATCCTTCGCTGCCGTCGTGGCCCAGCAGCACGTTCATACGGCCACCCACGAGGGCCGGGAGGTTAAGCACCGGGGATCGTCGGAGCCACGATACGGACGGCGACACGCTTTTTCGCGGGGGCGACCACACTGTCGTCTATGACAGACACGCCTGCCGGGGACGAAGACGACGTCCCGGACGACGCCGACTCGACGGCCGGGATAGACGCGTCGCCAGTCGAAACAGACGCGTCGTCGGCTGGAGACGACGTTCCCGAAGACGTCCAGAAGTACGATCGGTTCAAGAAGATCGACGGGTCGACCTACGAGCGCGCGAACGATTTCCTGCGCGATCGGACCTACATCACGGCCCGCGAGTGGGCGATCGCCCGACTCTGTGCCGACTTCCGGACCGAGACCGGCGTCGAGATGACGAAAATCGGAGAGAACTTGCCCGAGCTGGTTCCCTTTATGACGGACACCTACTCGCCGCAGGCGGTCAATCAGGCCCGCGCTTCGTTCGAGGAGAAGGTCCGCAAGGCCGGCGCGACCTTCCTCTACGGGGCGATGTGTGACTTCTTCACTGCCGAGGAGCTGGACGACGTCATGTACGAGGCGACCGAGGTCGCGAAGTTCCTGCTGGAGGTCGAGGGCGTCGACCTGGCCGTCGAAGACGAACTCGAGGCCGAAGACCGGATCTCGAGTGTCATGCGTGACGTCCGCGAGCACTCGACGGCGTTGCGCCACGACGAGGTGACGTGTCCGGAATGTGGGCACGAGTTCGAGGCAGGAGAGTAGGCCAGTGAGGCCCTCGTGGCCGAACACCTAGTCTCCTGCCGACAGGAGCGGGAGACTAGGCCAGCGAGGACGAGCGAAGTGAGTCCTCGGTTCGAGCAAGCGGGGAAACGAACGTGACCCGCGAGCCAGTGAGGCCCTCGTGGCCGAACACCTAGTCTCCTGCCGACAGGAGCGGGAGAGTGAGACGTCGTCCACTGCCGAGTGGAGCGGGAAAACGTGAGACGGTCGTCGCCGCCGCTCAGACGAGTCCATCGTCGTGACTGACATCCGGCACGGAAGCGGCGAGCGAGCCGCTCCCGCGGACGGCAGCGATCGCAACTTCGATCGGGTCGATCCGGGTCCGGGAGTCGTTGTGTGCGACGATCAGCACCATCCGTCCCTGCTCGGCCCAGTCGGCGTCGCGCTGGCGTCGTAACACCTCGGCGAGATAGCCGGCGACGCCGACGACGTGGGCGGTCAGTAACATCGACTCCCGGTCGGATTCGTCTCCCAGTTCGACGTTCTCGAACCGATCGCGATCGAGCTCCGCTTCGAGCAGGCGATCCAGCCGCTCCAGAGAGTCGACGGAGAAGTCCAGATCGTAGTCGGGCCAGCGCTCGGCGAGGTCTTCGGCCCCGTTCCGCAGGCGCTCGGCGGCGTCCTCGATCTCGGCGTCAGACGCGACGGTCTCGATGTCCGCCCGGTCGAGATCGACGGGTGTGTCGCCGTCGCCGGCCCGGCCCGAGAGGTTGAGCCGGTCGGCCAGAGCGTCGTGCATACCCGTGAACGTCGATTCGCCGGTCAGACAGTCCTCGGCGACCTGAAAGACCGACACCGTCGCTCCGGCGGCCTCGCTGTCGGGTCCGGAGGGGACGCTGACCGTCCAGCCGGTGCTGGTCTCTCGCTGCCAGGTGCTGTCGTGCTGGCGGACCAGCACCTCGCCGAAATAGCTGCCGAGCTGGGTTGCCGTCTCGGTGTACACCTTCGCGTCGTAGCTGTCGTCCCCGAATTCGACGTCCTCGAAGCGGTCGGCGTCCCACTGCTCCGCGACGAGGTCGTCCAGGCGGGCGAGCGACGAGAGCGAGAAATCCAGCTCGTACTCGCCCCAGAACTCCACCAGTTCGGTCGCCGCGTCGACGAACTCGACGCGGGGGTCGTCTTCCGGGATCGTCCCGGTACCCTGAATGTCGTCCTCGCCCGCGTCGGTGTCGTCCATTTCGGCTTCGGTAATCAACTCGGCAGCGTCGTCCGCCATGTCCGGCCCATCCTCGACCGGCTCGGTCGTCAGATGATCGAACCCGGATTCCCTGTCACTCGCATCCTCGGCGGCCGCATCACTCGTGCCACTGGCAGCCATCTCAGCCGACCCGGAGCCTGAGCTATCCGGAGACGAGTCGGGTTCCGTCAGATCGGCCCCGCTCGTCTCCGGGGACTGGGATCCAGCCGCGGTCGACTCGGCCACGTCTGTCTCGGCACCGGAAGACGCCTCGGTGTCGGGTTCAGCGTCGCTAGCGGTGCCAGCGGGTGTGTCCGACGCCTGCGGCGTGTCGTCGGCTGTCGACGATTCCGATTCGGACGTCTCGCGCGCTCCGAGTACCGACTTGATCGCGTCGAGCAGCCCCATACTGCATGGGTCACGGGCGGGAGAGAAAGGGATTTCGCTGGTCAAACGTCTCTTTGAGCTTCCGGTGCTTTTTGGCAGATCTCGCACGTGGCTACGCGTATGTCCCGCCCCGAACCCGCTATCGAACGGCTCGGCCACCTCCCTGCCCTCGCTTTCGGCCGGGTCGTCGCTGTGGTCGAAGCCGCCGCGTTCTGGGGGTCGATCCTCCTGCCCCTGGGGTATCTCGTCGCGCTCGCGCTCGACGGCCCGGTGATCGTGATCGGCGCGTTGATCGGCGCGAACGTTGCGTGTCTGCTCGTCGGACACCGTCATCAGCCGCGGATCGACGCCGGCGTGCTCGCGTTGGTCACGTCTGAGACTGCAAGGGAGGGAGACCGTTGATGTCACAGGCAACGGCAAACAAACGACAGCGCGTCGAAACCCACCTCCGTCAGCGCATCGGTGAGGAGCCGATCTACGTCAAAAGCAAGTTCCTCGCGGAAGAGCTCGATCTCTCGGCGAAAGAGATCGGTAGCGTCCTCGGTCGCCTCGCGGAGTCCTCCTCGGGACTGGTCGTCGAGAGGTGGTCGTACACGAACGCGACGACCTGGCGGATAGAGCAGAAACGGTAACCACGAGCGCATCCGAAACGTCGATACGGCCTGTCGGCGAGTGTCAGGTATGGACGACACCGACGCCCGCGACGTTCGCGAGACCTACGAGGAGATTGCGGATCACTTCTCGAAGACGCGAGCGTATCCCTGGCCGGAGGTCGAGACGTTCGTCGAGGAGGAGGACCCGGTCGCCGTCGGACTCGATCTGGGATGTGGCAACGGTCGACACGTAGCCGTCCTCGCCGAGCGGGCGGACCGCGTCGTCGCACTCGACGCCAGCCGGAACCTGCTAGGGGCCGCCCGGGATCGCATCGACGATCCGGGAATGCGGCTCGTCCAGGGCGACGCCGCGCGGCTGCCGTTGCGCGCCGACAGCGTCGGGCTGGCAGTGTACGTCGCGACGCTGCATCACCTCCCGAGTCGCGAGCACCGGCGAGAGAGCCTGGACGAGTTGGCGCGGGTGCTCGGGGCGGACGGACGAGGGCTGGTCAGCGTCTGGAGCACGGCGCACGATCGGTTCGACGCTGACCCGGACGCCGAGACCGGTTTCGACACGACGATCGACTGGACGCTCCCGGACGGGAGCGTCGTCCCGCGGTTCTATCACATCTACGCGCCGGCGGAGTTCGAGGCCGATCTGGAGGCGAGCCAGTTGCAGGTCGAGAGCGTCCGCGTCTCCAGCGGGAACTGCTACGCCGAGGTCCAGAGTCAAGCGTAGGGCGACCGGGCGAGTCCGAAAGGAAACACCCTTAGTGACCCATCCGCTACTGGCGAATGCGAACGTCAGCGCCCGACTCGGAGGGCGCGAGGAACGCAGTGACAAGCGCGCCGGTGTTGAGACGGACAGAGTCCGTCGATGCACGGCGCGAGCGGATGAAAGGAGCGAGCGCCGGTGGTCTAGTGGTAGGACCTGAGCCTTCCAAGCTCATGGCCCGGGTTCAAATCCCGGCCGGCGCACTTCTGAACTCGAACGAACGTGAGAGTTCTGTGTGCGGAACCGAGATTTGAATCCTGCCAGTCGCACGCAACGAAGTGAGCACGTCTGGCTCCGGTTCAAATCCCGGCCGGCGTCCTCACGAAGGAAGTGAGTGAAGGCTCGGAAGACGAACTGCGTGAGTCTTCCGGCGCATATCTGCGGCGAGCCCGACAATGCCCGTCGTCTTGACGAAAGATCTACGCTTCATGTTACCACCACACATTACTTTCTATCCCTTACGCAAATAGATAAGGAAACCGATATTTTACGGAGTTACCTGCGCGTTACTGACGTGCAAGTATTCACGTCCGGCTCCGTCACTCCCGGTCGGCTGCGATCCCGAGGGACTTATCCGGCCGCGCTCGGACGCTGCGAGCATGCAAGTCGTCATCCTCGCGGCGGGACAGGGCACCCGCATGCGACCGCTAACAGAGTCGCGTCCGAAGCCGATGCTGCCGGTTGCAGACCGGCCGCTGGTCGCACACACGGTCGACGCGGCCGTCGACGCCGGCGCGAGCGAGCTCGTGATTGTCGTCGGGTACGAGGCCGAGGCAGTCCGGTCATACTTCGGCGAGCAATATCGCGGCGTTCCGGTCACGTTCGCGGTCCAGCAGTCACAACAGGGGACTGCCGACGCCGTTCGGGCCGCCAGCGAATACCTCGACGGGCCGTTCGCAGTGCTGAACGGCGACAATCTCTACGACCCGGAGAGCATCGAGACGCTACTCTCGTCCGGGCCGGCACTGGCCACCGTCCGCGTCGCCGACCCGTCGAACTACGGCGTGATCTCCGTCGAGGACGGACGGGTCACCGGGATCGTCGAAAAGCCGGACGACCCGCCGACCGACCGGGCCAACACCGGCGCGTACGTCTTTCCCGCGAAGGCCCGCGAGTGGCTCGACGTCCCCGAGAGCGAGCGCGGCGAATACGAGATTACCGACGTCGTCGCCCGCGTGATCGAGGCGTTCGACGTCACGCCCGTCGAACTCGATCGCTGGCTCGACGTCGGCCGGCCCTGGGAACTGCTCGAAGCCAACGAGTGGAAGCTCGCCGGTCTCGAGCGACGACTCGACGGCGACGTGAGCGACGAGGGCGACCTCCGGGGCTCCGTCGTCGTCGAGGACGGCGCGACCGTCGAGTCGGGCGTCGTGATCGAGGGACCGGCACTGATCCGTTCCGGCGCGGAGGTGGGGCCAAACGCCTACATTCGGGGTGCGACGCTCCTCGGTGAGGGGACGCACGTGGGCCAGAGCGTCGAGATAAAGAACAGCGTGATCATGGCCGAGACCAGCGTCCCGCACCTCTCCTACGTCGGGGATAGCGTCCTCGGTCGGCAGGTGAACTTCGGCGCGGGGACGAAGGTCGCGAACCTCCGTCACGACGGCGAAGACGTCCGAGTGACGGTCAAAGGCGAGCGCGTCTCGACGGGGCGCCGGAAGTTCGGTGTCGTCGTCGGCGACGGCGTGAAGACGGCTATCAACACGAGCCTGAACGCTGGCGTGGTCCTCTCGGAGGGGGCGCGGACGACACCCGGCGAATCCGTGACACGCGATCGATAGAAGCACGGAGGAGGGAGCGTTTGCGTGGAGAGAGAACGTTTTCCGTGAGAACATTCCACAGGCGTTGGGTAGTGTTTCGCGACGTTTTTAATCGCTGGGTGGGCTATATAGGATATGGAACTCTCGGTAGTCGTCCCGACGCTCAACGGCCGGGACCGCCTCGCGGGCACGCTCGATGCCCTCGCGAGTTCGGTTCCAGCGGCCGAGGTCGTCGTCGTCAACGGCCCGTCGGCCGACGGGACGACCGGGATGGTCCGCGAGCGCGACGACGTCGACGTGCTCGTCGAGATACCGGATCGGTCGGTCGCGACGGCACGCAACGCCGGGATCGGTCACGCGAGCGGCAGCGTCGTCGCGCTCGTGGATCACGGGCTCGCCGTCGACGAGGCATGGGCTGAGGCGGTCCGGACAGGGCTAGCGGACGCCGACGTCGTCACTGGCCCGACCCGCCGTCCGCGACGCGCCGGTGCTGCGACGGAGACTGTCGAAATCCGGACTGTCGCAGGCCGGGAAGTCACCTATTTCAACAGCGGGAACGTGGCGTTCGATCGGGCCGTCCTCGACGCGTTCGACGGGTACGACGAGTACCTCGAGGTCGGCGGCTCTCGCGATCTGGCACACCGGCTTGCCGACAGCGAGTTCAGCGTCGAGTGGGCCCAGTCGATGGCCGTCGAGCGGACCTACGGGGCCGACGGCGGCGAGCCACAGCGTGACTGGGGCTGGAAGTACCGATCGCTCGCCTACCGACTGACGAAAAACTACGGGACCCACCCGACGGTGTTCCGGCGACTGTTCGGACACGCCGGCAAGGACGCCGTCGACGCACTCGGTGACGTAGTCCGCCGCAAGAGCGGGCCATCGAAGTGGCTCGCGACTGGCCGCGACGTGCTTTCGGGGGCAGCTGTGGGACTCAAAGACGGGCTGTCCGCGCGGGCGCGCGACCGGTCGATCGCACGCAATCCACACGGCGCGAGCAAGCAAGCAGAGCGCGCAGTCTCGGTATACGACTGGCGTTGATCACTCGAGTTCGTCGTCGATCCAGCTCCGGGCGGCCATCGCTGTCGGGAACCCGAGCGTCGGGATCGACAGCGTCGCGACGTGCTGCAGCGCCTCGGGATCGACGTCTTCCTCCAGTCCACGCCTGACGTGCGAGTGGACGGCCCCTTCCGACCCCGCACCGACTGCCAGCGCGAGTTTGACGAGCCGCTTCGTCTCCCCGTCGATCGGGCCGGCCTCCGCACAGGCGCGCCCGAGGTCGCTGTAGCGCTCCCAGACCTCGGGGTGTTCGCTCGCGAGTTCGTTCGGGACGTCCGGCAGGTCGTCGAGGGACGCAGGTTCGTCTACCATGTCACGTCGTTCGTACCCGACCGTGTTGTAGTTTACCGTGGTGTGGCCACACGATCGGAGGTGGGTGTCGTGGTCGGGAGGCGGCTTACCGTCACCGTTTTGCACCCGTAACTCGACGTGCGGGTACGATGAGCGACGAGAGCGACGACGAATACGTCCACCGGTCGACAGCGTCCTCGGCCGAATCGGAACGGGAGTTCGGGTGGCGGGGCTGGGTACTTGTCGGTGCGCTCGTGGTTTCGTTTCTGGTCGTTCCCTGGGCGCTGATCCTGCTTTCCTCGGCACGCGAGGCGGTCGCGGCCGTCGGCCTTCCCTGGCGGGAGACGTTCCTGGTCGTGCCACTGATTCCGGCGCTGGGGCTGGGCGTGCTCGGCGTCTGGACCGCCCTGGCCGCGCGTCGGTGATATCGGCGAAACGATTTACCACCGCCCGTGCAACGTCACAGCCATCGAGATGCTCTCGTCGCTGTACCTGCCGCTGGTATTGCTCGCCGCTGTCACCGGATCGGGACTTGCGCTGTTCGCCTGGCTTCACCGAGAGACACCGGGTGCAGCACCGCTCGCACTCTTTCTGCTCGCAGCGAGTCTCTGGTCGTTGACCGATGCTCTGAGCGTCGCGTCGGACGCGCCACGCCTCTGGACGTCGCTGAAGCTCTCGATTGCGACGCTGGTGCCGCTCGCGTGGCTCGCACTCGTCCTCGAGTACACGGGCCGCGAGCACTGGCTCTCGGGGCCGCGACTGTTCGTGCTGGTCATCGAGCCAGCCGTCTTCTCGGTGCTCATCTGGACGAACGACGCCCATCACACCGTCTGGAAATCGAGCCGTGTGGTCGTCGCCGGTCGGTATTACGTGTTCGATGGGACAGCGGGGCTGGCGTTCTGGGGCCACCAGGTGTACGCCTACGGGCTGATCGTGATCGGGGCAGCACTGCTGGTCAGTATGCTGTGGCGGACCGATGGCGTCTTTCGAGATCAGAGCACCGCGCTGCTGGTTGCGATCGCCGCACCGATGATTATCAACGCGCTGTACATCTTCGGATATACGCCCGGCAGAGTCGATCCGACCGGGATCGCGTTCGTCCTCTCCGGGACCGTCCTCGCAGGGGCGATCCTGTACGAGCACCTGCTCGACGTCGCGCCGGCGACGCGCGAACTGGGTCGGGAGAAGCTGATCGACGAACTCGACGATCCGGTCATCATCGCCGACGCCGAGCAGCGAGTCGTCGATCTCAATCCTGCCGCAGAGTCGCTGCTGGACGTCTCGGCGGAGGCCGCCATCGGCACGGAACTGGCAGTTTTCGACCCGGTGCTTGCCACCGTCGACGGAAGCGACGAGATCACGCTCGAGCGAGACGGCAGGCGCTGTTATTACGACGTTCGCATCTCGCGGCTGGACCGGGCGTATGGGACCGTCACTGGCCGGATCATCAGCCTCAGAGACGTCACAAAACGCACCCGGCGCGAGCAACGACTCGACGTGATGAACCGTCTCTATCGACACAATCTCCGCAACGAAATGAACGTCGTTCGCGGGAACGCCGAGTTGCTCGCCGCACGCCTAGAGAGTCCGGACCACCGCGACCACGCGGAAACGATCGTCGATACCGCCGACGAAGTGATCGGGCGCAGCGAGAAGATCAGTGCGCTGTCGCGTTCTATCGAAGACCAGCCGACGCAGTCGCTCGATCTCCCCTCGATCCTGACGTCGCTCGTCGAGTCGTTCCGCGAGGAATATGCACGGGCGACGATCACGCTCGATGCACCCGAAACGTGTCGGATCGTCGGCGACCCCTCGGTCGAGATCGCGATTCAGGAACTGCTCGAGAACGCGCTCGAACACGCGAATCGGCCGGACCCGACAGTTCGGATCGAGCTCACGACCGCCGGGGACGACGCCCGCCTCGAAATCCGCGACGACGGGCCGGGAATCCCCGATCAGGAACTCGAAGTGCTGGAGGCGGGTGCCGAGACGCCGATGGAGCACGCGAGCGGCGTGGGGCTGTGGCTGGTCACGTGGGCGATCGAACGCGTCGGTGGCCGCGTCAAGTTCGAGAGCGACGAGACGGGGGCGACAGTGACGGTGACGCTCTTGCGGGAGCGCGATCGGTAACGGGAACCGGCGGGTATTTTGACCGGACGGCCCGAGACGCCGGTATGTCACTCGCTGCGGATACCCGGCAGGCGGTCCGGGACCACCCGTTCGTCTACGAGGGGTTGCGTGCAGGGATCGTCAATTACTCTGCAGCCGCCCGGTTTCTGGATGTCGGCGAGACCGAGGCCGTCGCCGCGGCACTGCGACGCTATGCCGAGGAGCTGCCCGAACGCGAAGACGCCGCGTGCGAACTCCGCGTGACGATGTACAGCGGCGTCGGCCCCGTCGAGGACGGCGAGGACCCACTGCTCGTGGTGGGCGAGACGGCACTCGCAGCCGACGGCGGCGACGCGACGGCCGTCGTCGCGACCGGCGACGCCGGCCCCGATCTCCTCCGGACTGTGCTGGGCCAGTGTGCGGCGTCCGAGATTCCAGTCGAAGCCGCCGCAGTCAGTGCGGACGCGCTCGTGCTCGTCGTCGGCCGCCGGGACGGGCCGGACGTCGTCCGGTTGCTCGAACGCCACGTCGAGACCTGACGGGAGGGAGCGACGGGAGGGAGCGGACTCCGACGGATTGAAACGCTGGCTCGCGTAGTGACGGGCAATGACGCTGCGCGTGACGAACACGCTGACCGGCGAGCGCGAGGAGTTCGTACCCGAGGATCCCGACGCCGTCCGGTTGTACTACTGCGGGCTGACGGTCTCGGACCCGCCGCATCTGGGTCACGCCCGCGGGTGGGTCCACGTCGACGTGATGGATCGGTGGCTCTCCTGGCTGGGCTATACGGTCCATCACGTCGAGAACTTCACCGACGTCAACGAGAAGATCGTCGCCCGGGTCGGCGAGGACGGATCGAGCGAATCCGAGGTCGCCGAGCACTATATCGGCGAAGTCATCCGTGCGATGCGGGAGCTCAACCTCCGGCGGGCGGAGGTCTACCCGCGCGTCTCCGAGCACGTCCCGGAGATCATCGATCTCGTCGAAACCTTGATCGAGAAGGGCTACGCCTACGAATCGAACGGGTCAGTCTACTTCGACGTGACCGCCTTCGACGAGTACGGCAAGCTCTCGAACCAGGACCTCGATGAGTTGCAGGCCCAGGGCGACGAGGACGAACAGGCCGAGAAGCGCAACCCCACGGACTTCGCCCTCTGGAAGGCCGACGGCGTCGAGCCCGAGGAGATCACCGAGCACCAGCATCCCGAGGCTGCGCCCGCAGAAGAGGCCTGCGAGACCGCGGAGACCTGGGACTCCCCGTGGGGTGAGGGCCGTCCTGGCTGGCACATCGAGTGCTCGGTGATGAGCATGACCCATCTTGACGAGACACTGGACATCCACGTCGGCGGGCAGGACCTGGTCTTTCCCCACCACGAGAACGAGATCGCCCAGAGCGAGGCCGCGACCGGCCAGACCTTCGCCAACTACTGGCTACACGTCGGCCTGCTGGAGACCAGCGACGAGAAGATGTCCTCCTCGCTGGGCAACTTCGCGACCGTCGAGGAAGCCATCGAAGAGTACGGCGTCGACGTGGTCCGGACCTTCCTGCTGTCGACAGCCTATCACAGCCGGGCGACCTACAGCGAGGGGACGATCTCGGAAGCACAGGATCGATTCGAGCGCCTCGAACGCGGCTACGAGCGTGCCGTCGAGGCCTGCGATAGCGTCGACGCCCGGACCAAAGTCGAGGACGCCGACCTGCGCGCGGCGGTCGAGACGGCCCGCGAGGAGTTCGAGGCCGCGATGAACGACGACTTCAACACCCGTGGAGCGATGGCCGGGCTCCTCGATCTCGTCGGGGCGGTCAACGCCCATCTCGACGACTCCGACGAGTACGACTACCGCGGGCTCCGGCGGGCGATCGAGACCCTCGAGGAATTCGCCGGTGGCGTCTTCGGCCTGTCGCTGGGTGGGGCCGACGGCGGCGATGTCGAACTCGCCGAGGACGTGATCGATCTCGTGCTTTCGATCCGCGAGCAGGAACGGGCGACCGGCAACTACGAGCGAGCCGACGAGCTCCGGGACGAACTGGAGGCGCTGGGCGTCGAGGTCCAGGACACCGACGACGGGCCTGTCGCGCGGATCGAGTGATAGCGCGCTCCCACAGACTTTTTTCGCTCGGCGGCGACCTGCGAGCATGATCGACGCGCTCGTCTATCAGAGCGGCACCGTCGAGTCCTACGACGACCTCAGGACAGCCAGGGCCGCGACGGGCACGACCTGGATCCATGCGACGGAGATGACTGGCGAGGAGCGCGACCGAATCCGCGAGGCGTTCGATCTGCACCCGCTGGCAATCGAGGATGTGACCAGCAACGTCCGCGCGAAAGTCGAGGAGTTCCCGGGATTCGTGTTTGTCCTGCTGAAGACCGCCCGTCTTACCCGCGGCGAGACGAGCTTCGAGGAGGAGATCGATACCGCTCCGGTGGGGGTGTTCTTCGGTAGCGACTGGGTCGTCTCGATGACGCCTGGAACGGCACCGGAGATCGGTCGCGTCCGTGCTGCGGTCGAGTCCGGCGACGAGCGACTGCTCGAACGCGGCGCAGACTTCACCGCCTACCGGATCGTCGACGTGCTCGTCGACCAGTACTTCGACGTGCTCGACGGCATCGAAACCAAGATCGAATCGATCGAGGACGACGTAATCGCATCGACGCAACTGGACGTGCTCGACGAGATCAACGGTGTCCGTCGGGAGTTGCTCTCCTTTCGAAAACTGCTCTGGCCCGCCCGCGAGGCAGTCGGTACGCTCGCCCGGGGTGACCCCCGACTGGTCGACGAATCCACCGAGAAGTACTTCCGTAGCGTCCACGACCACCTCGTTCAACTGGTCGATCTGACCGAGACCTACCGCGATCTGGTCAGCGGTGCGCGGGACATCTACCTCAATAGCGTTTCTCAATCGACCAACGAGGTCATGAAGGTCCTGACGGTCGTCGCAACGGTCTTCATCCCGCTGACGTTCGTCGCCGGGGTCTACGGTATGAACTTCGAATGGATGCCCGAGTTGACCTGGCAGTGGGGATATCCGGCTGTACTAGCAGTGATGGCCGCTATCGCCGTCGGGATGCTCGTGTTCTTCCGCGATCGAGGGTACATCTAGAGGATCAGCGGCCCGAGCAACACCCCCATTAGCGAGACGCGCCGGGCGCCGACGCGCGGCGGGAGCAGGCCGACCAGCGTCGCGGCGAAGAAGACCCCCACGCCCACGAGACCGCTCAGCAGCCAGAGCAACGCGACCAGCAGGCCGAGGACGCCGATCGACAGTCGCGTGTTGTCGAGTCGGCCAACGATCCGGAGATAGCGATCACCGACGACGATCACGAGCACGAATCCGACCAGCGACGCAACGGCGATCGCGAGCAGCCACAGCGCCAGCGACTGCGGAGCGTTGACCGACTCGACGGCGACGACGACGCCCGTACGGGTCGAGCCGAAGGTGACGAACGCCACGAGCGCGAAGATCGCCGTCGCCGTGTTGACGCCACTGGTCGCGACGACGAACCCGCGGGCACCACGGGTTCGCGGCACTGCGAGCAGGACCATCGTCGCCGCGATCGCACTGGAGACGCCCGGTAAGAAGCCGACGACAGCGCCTGCCAGCGCACCCATTCCGGCCAGGCCGACGACCAGCCAGCGAGTCGTCAACGCGACCGGCTCGTCCTGAGGCGGGACGCCCGCGCCGCCGATCGAGTCCAGCAGGATCGGCGCGCCGAACAGGCCGGCAAATAGCGGGGGGAGCGTGTTCCCGACGGGGACGACGCCGCCGACAGGCATATCCAGGGTCGCGAACCCGAGTGCCGCACTCGCTGCGAAAGCGAGGGCCGCGCCGAGCCGTGCCGGGCGATCCGGCTCGGACATGATCAGCACGGCGACGACGGCCGTGAGCACGATCGACATGTGGGCGTCGAGCCACGGCATCCCGGCGCGCATCGCCCTCGTGAGCGGGATCGCCAGCGGAACCGTCGCGAGCACGGCCAGGGCGCTGCCCAGCGCCGAGAGTCGCAGCGCCTCGCGGCCCCGTCCGGCGAGGACGAGTTCGTGGCCCGGGAGGGCGCTCGCGGCCATCGCCGGATCGGGCACGCCCAGCGCCAGCGACGGCACGATGTCCAGAAACGTGTGGACGATCCCCGCCGAGAGCATCGCGGCCGCGACGTACTGCGGTGGCCCCGGAACCGCAGACGCCAGCGACGCGAGCAACAGCGCGAACGTGTTGGCGTGCAACCCGGGCGTGAGCCCGCTGACCGTCCCGAGGCAGATCCCGCTCCCGACGTAGACGAGTACCAGCGCGGTCGCTCCCGGATCGACCACGAATCTGACTCCGGCAGCCTCCATCGGGCCACGCTTCCTTCGGGTTCGCTGATAAACCCGCGGTCGGGTTCGACAGCCGGACGATCGTATGAAAACGCAACGCTCGACAGTCGCGCCGCTACGCGGTCGGCGTCGAAAGAAACGAACGGTGGTTCGCGACAGTTAGCCGAAGAGTTCGCCGAGACCTTCGCCGCTGGCCTCTTCGTCCTCGTCGTCTTCCTCGTCTTCGTCGGCGGCCTCTTCCTCGTCGGCTTCGTCGCCGCCTTCGTCGGCGGGCTCGGCCTCGTCGGTCGTCGTGGCGCCGCCCGTCGCGGGGACGGCAGCGGCCTGCTCGACGGCCTCGTCGATGTCGACGTCCTCGAGCGCGGCGATGAGTGCCTTGACGCGGGACTCTTCGACGTCGACGCCCGCGGCCTCAAGGACGTCCGTGAGGTTCTCTTCGTTGATCTCTTCGCCCGATTCGTTCAGGATGAGTGCTGCGTATACGTATTCCATTGTTGTCACCTTGTGTTAGAACATGTCACCGAGTGCTGCGCCTGCGTCGCCGCCGTCGTCGTCTTCGTCTTCCTCGTCGGCGTCGTCGGCTTCTTCTTCGGCGTCGGCGTCCTCGGATTCGTCGTCGGTCTGTTCGTCGCTCGATTCGGTTTCCGGCTGTTCGAGGTCACGCAGTTCCTCGGGAAGCGCCTCTTGATCGTCGATCTGGGCGGCAAGCGCCCGGACCTGGCCGTCGGCCTTGCTGAGGAGGTCCGGCATGACGTCCTCGTTCTCGATAGAGGCGTGGATCGCGAGGTTCTTGGCCTCGCCGCTGGCCTTGCCGAGCTGTGCCGGCAGGGTCTGTGCGGTCGGGAACGAGGCGTTGATCGCCAGGTTCCGGGCGCGCGCGGCGGCCGTCTCGACGTCCGAGCGGTACTCGTCGGCGTCGAGCGCGAGGTCTTCGGGTTCGAAGAGCACGCCATCCGAGAAGACGGCACGCAGGTCCAGTCCGACTTCCTTGGGCTCGATACCGAGTTCGGAGAGGACGTTGGCCATGTCCGCGGAGACTTCCTCCCCGGCGTCGAGGACCTTGCTGTCCTCCACAACCTGGATGGAGCCCTCCTGGATGCGTGCGTTCGCACCGATCGACTGGAGTTCACCGACGAACGGCCCCGGGTCGACGCCCGTGTCACCTTCAGGGATGACGATGTCGTTGGGCGCGACCTCGCCCGCGTTGATCGGGGCAGAAGTCTTGGAGGCTTCCAGTTGCCTGTACAGCCCGAAGGGGTTGTCGTTCGTGCCAATGAGCCCGACGTGGCCCGAGATGTACTCGGTCAGTTGCTCAAAGCCTTCGTCGACCTCTTCCAGGGCGCGGACCAGCAGCGTGTTGCGGCTGACGCGCAGTTCGGCCGTGCCGTACAGGTCACGGCGCATGTCCTGCAGTTGCTGGCTCGGAATGCCGGTCAGGTCGACGATGCCGACGCTGTCGTAGGACTCGAGCGTGGCGACGAGATCGTCGATCTCCTCGCGCTTCCACTCGGGAATGTGTTCGGTCTTGCGCTGGGATTCGGCGCTCATGTTAGGCCACCTCCACGGCCGGCCCCATCGTCGTCTTCACGAACACCGAATCCACGTTCAGCGGCCCCTTCTCGAGGTTGGCGTGGAGACGGCGCAGGATGACGTCGATGTTGTCGGCGATCTCCTCGGCGGACATGTCTTCGGCACCCACGCGGGTGTGGAAGGTCCGCCGCTCGCCGCTGCGAAGCTGGACCGTGTTCTTCATGCGGTTGACGGTTTCGACGACATCGTCGTCCGGCTGGAGCGGTTCGGGCATCTTCCCGCGCGGCCCGAGAATCGTCCCGAGGTATCGACCGATGTCCTGCATCATGGACGCTTCCGCGATGAAGAAGTCGGTGTCCTCGGCGAGATCCTTGGCCCGGTCATCGTCGTCGCCCAGGTCTTCGAGGTCGTTGCCATCGAGGACGTCATCGGCGACGTCTTCTGCCAGCATAGCGGTTTCTCCCTCGGCAAAGACGACAATTGTCGTTTCCTGGCCGGTCCCCTCCGGCAGGACGACACCTTCGTCTACACGGTTCGACGGATCGTTGAGGTCAAGATCGCGCAAGTTAATCGCGAGGTCCACCGTTTCCCGGAAATTCCGGTCAGGTGCCTCCTCGAGTGCGCGAGAGACTGCGTTCTCTATTTCCTGATCTGCCATTGTTCACCTCCGTAGTGCGCCAGATGGCTTCTACGGGTCAGTGAAACAGGCGGATGCCTGTCTCGTACGGTCAGAGGCCGATGCGAAACTTAAAGCCGTCGAACGGGAGGCGCGAACGAATGTGAGCGCCTCCGAATGCACGAACGGGGAGCGGTAGCGACCCGTGAGTGGCGAGCGGATCCGAATGGACGAGCGGACGACCCCGCGCAGGGCAGCGCTATCACTCGTCGCCGACGAAGACAGTTTTCAGGCGGTTGCCGCAGTTCGGACAGCACAGCACCTGCCACTTGTCGGGGTCGAGATCGGCCATCGTCTCCGTCCGGATGGCGTCCTCGCGTGCGACCGATCGCTCGCAGGTATCACAATAGAACTCCTCGCTCATAGACGCGTGTACGAGCCGACGGAAGAAAACGGTAGCCCTCGACCGCCTATCGTTGATCCTCGCTCAGCACGAGGTTGCGCAGGATGTCACCGTAGGCCGGACGGGTGATGAGCACGCCAATGAGCACGCCGACGATGGTGACGATGGCGAACCCGAACAGGTCACCGACCGACAGGAAGGTCAGTGGGCTCATCGCGATGATGGTCGTCACGGCTGCAGCGCCGATGACCCAGAAGGCCTTCCGGAAGCGGTTCTGGAAGACCCGTCCCGTGGCAACCTCGCCCTGCTGGAGGATCTCGTCGGCGATGATGATCAGGTCGTCGACCCCGGTCCCGATCACCGCGATCAGGCCGGCGATGTGCGACAGGTCCAGCGCGAGCCCGGAGACGGCCGCGAACCCGAGCAGGATGAACACCTCCGCGATCGCGGTGAAGATCATCGGGATCGCGACCCGGACCTTGTTGTACCGGAGGAAGACCATCCCGGCGACGGCGAACCAGGCGAGCAGGCCGGTAATCAGCGACAGCGACTTGAACTCCTCGGCGAGGCTGGGCTGGATGTAGGAGACGTCGTTCTCCGCGTCCTCGGAGAGGTCGAGGTTCGTCGGCAGCGACCCGACCTCGAGGCTGATCTTGATCTCCTCGGCCTGCGCGGCGCTCGAGGCACCGATGGTGAACGTGGGGTCCTCGGTAGGCCAGTTCTCGTTGGCACCTAACTCGGTACCGAGGTCCTCGCCCATGCCGTTCGACCGGACCAGTTCGCCGTCCAGCGTCGTCAACAGACAGTAACTGCCCTGCCGTTCCGAACCGGGGCCGCCGGTTCGATCACAGTTCCCGATTCCGGTGGCGCTTGTGAACCCGAGCTCTTGCATCTGCTGCTGGAACTGCTGGGCTCCCTCCTCGGTGAGCGTGACGGGCGCTTCCCAGCCAGTTACCTCGCCGCTGGGGCTGGTTCGCTGGCCGATCTGTCCCGTACTGGCGATGTCGTCACCGGTGATGACCGTGGTGTTCGTCGTCGAATTGGCCCCTGGCTCGCGGACTTCGGCGACGATGCGGACGACGCCACGATCGGTCACGATGTCCCGGACCTCGTCAATCTCGGCGTTGGGCACCTCGACGACGACGAACCCGTCGCCGACAGTTGTCACCGTACCGCCGGCCAGCCCGGTCCGGTCGATCTTGCTCTGCAGGATCTCGACCACGTTCTCCCGGGTCGCGGCCGTGACACCGTCGTTGATGTCGTCTTCAGTTGCGTCGAAGCCAGACGCCTGAAGCGCGCTCGCGAACTCCTCCCTGGTGACGTCTTGGCTGAAGACCTCGATCGTCCCGCTTCGAACGCGGACGTCGATCGGTTCGACGCCGAGTTGTTCGGCGAGTTGTCTGTTGAGTTCGGCCGACTGGTTCTGGTCGAAGTCCAGATCGGTCGCGTGCATGCCAGCAAGCGGCGCCCGGATGCGCGTCCCGCCGGAGAGATCGAACCCGTACTGGAGGTTCGTCAGTCCGGCGTCAGCCCGGCGTTCGAGCGCGAGCGTCACGTTCGAATTCTCCGCGTGGAGGGTGGTCTCGCCGCCGATAGCGATCGATCGCTCGGTCGCCGTGATGTCCGTCGTGTTCTCGGGGGTGACGACCGTCCCGCCGGTGATCGTCAGCGAGCCGTTGATGACCCGTGCCGATGAGTTCGTGCGCTCGGCCACCTCGCCTTCGACCTCGATGTCGGCGTCGGACGCGACGATCGTGTCCGTCGACTCGTTGGTCGTCTCGACGGTCGTATTGTCGAGCGTGATCGTGCTCTGTTCGAGCGTGAGCTGTTTGTCGTCACCTGTCAATTCGACGAATTCCGTCTGCGTGCCGGGATCGCTCTGGCCGACAGGCCCGACCAGCACGAGCGCGCTGGCCAGCAGGAAGACCACGAGCATCACGATCCGCCAGTTCTCGCGGAGGGAGATCATCGGGCCACCCCCTCGAACTTGTACCATCGGAGGAGACTGAGGTTCAGCATGTACGTATTCATCAGGTCAGCCGTCAGCCCGAACACGAGGATGAGTCCGATGTCGGGCAACAGCGGGATCGAGAGGATCGACGAGACGAGCGTCATCACGATCATCGCCGCGATCGATGTGAGCGTCATCGTCACACCGGTCTGCATCGCGTTGTACGTCGACTCGTAGAAGCTGCCGCGCCGCCGCAAAATGTGATTGTTGAGCAGGATGTCGGAGTCGACCGAATACCCGATCAACATCAGCAAGGCAGCGACTGTCCCCAGCGAGAGGTTGATGTCGAACAGTCCAGTCAGCGCCAGTAAATCCATGATCGCGAGCGGGATCACGATGTCCGAAAACGCAGAGATGACGACCGCGATCGAGGGCACGAACGTCCGGAAGAGAGCGAACACGAACACGCTCATGCCGGCGAACGCGAGCGCCAGCCCGAGCAGGGCGTTCTGCTGGTTGGTCGTCCCGAACGCGGCCGAACGGGTGCTGGTCCGCTGGACGTCGAATCCAGCCGCCTCCGCCGTTGACTTGATCGCTTCGGCACTGGACGAGCCCTGATCCAGGAACGTCACGATGTACTCGTTGCTGCCCTGAACCGGCCGAATCGAATCGATCGGGGCATCGAACGCCTCACGGATCCCCGACTGACCGGCATCAGTGGCAATTCGCAATTCCGTCCCACCGGTGAAATCGAACCCGAGTGGGACGGGCGTCCCGTGCAAGAGATAGTATACGACGAGCACCAGTAGCGAGAACCCGAGGACTGCGAGCGGAGGTCCCGCAAGCTGGCGGTTTGAGTACCGGTCGTAATCGATCTCCGGTACGTCGAACTCGACCATAGGCCAGGGTGTGAGACGGCCGTGAATAAGTTTTCCTAAGTCCGCGCGCCTACTCGCGGGTCGCTACCGCTCCCCGCTCACTTTTCGAGGCCCCTCGCTTTGCTCGGTGCCTCGCTACTCGGGGAGATACCGAACGCTCAGCACGCCCTCCGCGGCACGGACCTCGACGCGGTCGACCCCGAGGCGGGCGGCGCGGGCGACCGTCTGTCGGTCGTCGATCACGTCCCGGGCCGCCTGCTCGGTCCGGTCGTCAGGAACGGTCAGCACGTGCAGTTCACCCTTGCCCGCCCGTGGCTGGCGCGTCAATTCGCCGACGGACTGGTCGGCGGCGATGTCGTGCTCCTGTTTGGTCGGCGACTCGTCGCTGTACTCGACGGGGATCGTCCGGCGCTCGTCGATCGACTCGATGGCGTAGATGGCCGTCGTCGGCGGCTCTGCGACCAGCGTTCCGACGATGACCTCGCCGGGTTCGAGCGGCGGATCGGGCTGTTCGCCGAGCGTGTGAACCTGGCTGGTCGCGACGTCCGTGAGGATCGCCGTCTCCGCGTCGGACTCGCTCACCAGAAAGGTCCCTTCGGTCTCGTTCATGCCCACTCGTAGACGACGCGGCCGGTTTGGCCCTTTCGACTGGCACCGCGGCAGCGTTTGGTCATCGTCGCCACCGGTGGACGAGATAGACGACGAGAGCCGCCGAGATCGGTGCGCCGAGCCCCGAGAGCGGCGGCAGATCGTAGAGAGTGCGGATCACGGGCGCGAGCGCGCCGTACTGATCGACCGAAACCTGAAACTCCGCCGGCGTGGAAACGACGAGCATGAGATACAGCGACAGCAAGAAGAGATAGCCGCTGGCGGCCAGCTCGCGGTCGTACCGTCGGTCGCCGCGTCCCGTGCGGTGGCGGCGCGCGACCAGCAGCACGGGAGCGATCACGGGCGCGAGCACGAACAGCGCGACGACGACGTAGAAGCTCCGGGCAAACGTGAACACGCCCGCGCGCGCACCAAACGACCCTCCGATGAGGTAGATCAGCGCCAGGACGAACGCCGACGCGACCACCAGCGCGGCCAGTCCACCGACCAGCACGTACGAACGGAACAGCCACGAGTCACTGCGGCGAAAGGCGTAGGGGAACGCGCCGAACACGCCGCGATATGTTCGGTCGTCCCCGTCCGATCCGGCGGTGTCTGCGTCCATCACCAGTCGACGTTGGTCCGACGGGACATTAAACGGCCGGGATCGGTGCAATCATACGGATTCAACCAGTAGTCGAGCGGGAAGATGGACTCGAAGTACGTCGAGGTAGGAGACTTCGACACGCGTCTCCGGGCGGCCGGGCACAGCATCGGCGTCGTCGTGGCCGCGTTCCTCGTGGGCGGTTTCGTCCTTTCAACTGTGGGAGTCCTGCTTCTCGCGCCGTTCGTGGACATCAGGCTCCCGGACGGTGGCCTGACGCCAGTTGCCAACGCCGTCGGGATGTCGTGGCAGTTCATCGGCTTCATACTCGTCGTCGTGGCCTATCTCTACCGGTACGAGGAGTGGTCGCTGATCGGTGTTCGAGTTCCGACGCTCCGCGACCTCGGATACGTCGTCGGCGGCTTCCTGGCGCTGCTGGTCCTGAATGCGGTCCTGAGCGTCATCATCAGCGCTATCGGTGTCGACATCGCGCAGAACTCCGTCGTCGGGATGGGACAGGAGAATCCCGAACTCTTCCTGTATCTGATCCCGATCAATCTGCTGCTCGTCGGCCCGGGCGAGGAACTGCTCTTCCGCGGGGTCGTCCAGCGGCTGTTCAAGCGCGCCTACGGCATCGTTCCGGGGATTCTGATCGCGAGTGCGCTCTTCGGCATCGCTCACTTCGTCGCGACGTTCGGACAGGGTGCCAGCGGTATCGTCACGTATCTCGCTGTCGCAGCGGTCCTCGGTGTGGTTCTGGGCACAGTCTACGAGTTGACGAATAACATCGTCGTTCCCGCGGTGATCCACGGCTTCTGGAACGCGATGCAGTTCGCTGCGCAGTGGTATGTCGCGACCCACGACCTCCCCCAGCAAGCGCTCGTCGTCCTGTTTCCCTTCTGATCGCTCACGACGCCCACGAGAGTCAATAGCACAGCTGTTCGACCCGCTGGTCGTACAGCCGTGAGAGCAACGCCGTCATCGGCCCGCCTCCGATCTCGACGCCGTCGAGTGTCTCGACCGGGCGGAGTTCCCAGGTCGTGTTCGTCACGAACGCTTCGTCGGCCCTGTGTACTTCCTCGACGGCGTAACGGCCTTCCTCGACGGGAAGGCCCTCCTCGCCGGCGAGCTGGAGCACGATCGATCGGGTGACGCCCGGCAGGAGAGGGAGTTCCGTCGAAGGCGTCTTCAGGACGCCGTCGTCTACGAAAAAGAGGTTGCTCGTCGCGCCTTCGACCACGTAACCGTCCGGGTCGCGCATGAGTGCTTCGTCGGCCTGGACGTCGCCCGTCCGCCGCAGTTCCAGCCGGGCGAGGATCCCGTCGAGGTAGTTGTGCGTCTTCGCGTCGGACGGGATCGACTCGTCGGGAACAGGCCGTGTCGCCACCGTCCGGAGGACAGCGGCCTCGTCCCAGACGTTCTCGCCGTCAGTCCCGCCACGCGGCAGCGGTGAGACCTGGACGACGATCGTCGGATCGACCCGCTCGGCGGGCGTGAGCTTCCCGGGCTGGACCCCGCGCGTGATCGAGAGCTTGACGTAGGCGTCGGCCAGATCGTTCGCTGCAAGCGTCTCACGGACTCGCTTGTGGAGGTCCTCGCGCGGGGGTATCGCCTCCGCGAAGCCCAGCGTGGCGACGGTCCGCTCCAGGCGGTCAGCGTGGGCGTCCCACGCCAGGATCGTCCCGCCGTAGGCCCGCAGCGTCTCGAAGGCCCCGTCGCCGTAGGCGAACCCGCGATCGCGGACGCTAACAGTCGCCTCCTCCTCGGGGACGAGTTTCCCGTCGAGATGATACTGCATCGTGACGCGGTTGGTCGGTCGAGGGCTTGTGCGTTCCGGCTATGGCAGTCGGGGGCTTGTGCGGTCCGGCTATGGCAGTCGAGGGCTTGTGCGGTCCGGCTGTCTCTACAGGGATCGTGTAGTCCGGCTATGGCGGTCGGGATCGACGCGGTCGACGATCCCACAGAGGCAACGCTTGGGACAGTCGACAGTATAAGGGACTCAAGTAGCATACACCCGAGCAGTGAAAGAGAACATCCTGGAGACGTTGGGGTCGCCCCTGGTCGAGCTGGAGTCGCCGGAAGGCGCGACAGTGGCCGCGAAGGTGGAGTCGTTCAACCCCGGCGGGTCCGCGAAGGACCGGCCGGCCACCTACATGATCGAAGCCGCCGAGGACGCGGGCGAGCTCGGGCCAGGCGACCGGATCGTCGAACCGACCAGCGGTAACACGGGTATCGGAATCTCGATGGCCGCCGCGGCGAAAGGCTACGACGTCACGATCGTGATGAGCGAAGAGAAGTCCATCGAGCGCCAGCAGATCATGCGCGCCTACGGCGCGGACCTGCACCTGATCGAGGGCGACATGACTCGCGCACGCGAGGTCGCCGACCGGCTCGAACGCGAAGAGGGAATGGTCCAGTTGCGACAGTTCGAGAACGAGGCCAACCCGCAGGCGCACTACGAGACGACGGGCCCGGAGATCCTCGAGCAGGTCGGCGACCGGACGATCGACGCCTTCGTCGCGGGGATCGGGACCGGCGGGACGATCACCGGCACGGGTCGGCGGCTCCGCGAGGCGTTCCCCGGGGTGACGATCGTGGGGGTCGAACCGGAGGGGAACGCAGTGCTCGCGACCGGCGAGGCCGGCAGCGACGACTTCCAGGGGATGGGGCCGGGCTTCGTCAGTGAGATCCTCGACGTGGAGTTGATCGACGAACTCGAAACCGTCACCATCGAGGACGCCGAGGCGGAGTGTCGACGACTCGCCCGCGAGGAGGGGATCCTCGTCGGCCAGTCTTCCGGCGCGATGGGTGTGGTCGCACGGGACGTCGCCGAGCGGCTCGCCGACCCGGGCGACAGCGAGGACCCGCCGCTGGTGGCGACGGTCTTCTGGGACAGCGGCGAGCGGTACATGTCCACCGGGATGTTCGACGAACAGGCGTGAACGCCGCTGCTGGTGCGAACCGGAGCGCCGAGAGCTTCGCCGGGCAAAGAGAAACCGTTTAGTGGCCGCCCACGAAGAGGAAGACGGGAACACACGACCGCAAATCTGACACGCCGTCCGATTGGGCGGCTCGGGATTGCGGACGTGTCCGGCGTCACGCGCCGAACGCAGTCTCCACTGCCGACGCGCGAGCGATAGTGACCGTTGTCCGTCTCTGCCGGACCGACTGCACGAGTGCGGTCGTGCCGGGAACTCGGTACAACGGTCACTCCGACGCCACACGAATCGCGGTCAGTGTCGTTCCAATCAGAACAATGGCACGAATGCATACACGCCGCCGCGGCTCGTCCAGTTCGGACAAGCCCGTGGCGGACGAACCGCCGGAGTGGAGTGACGTAGATGAAGACGCCATCGAGGAGCGCGTCGTCGAGCTGGCAGAAGACGGCCACAGCCCCAGCGAGATCGGGCTGAAGCTGCGCGACGAGGGCGTCCAGGGCACGCCGGTGCCGGACGTCAAGCTCGCGACCGGCAAGAAGATCACCGAGATCCTCGAGGACAACGACACCGACCCCGAACTCCCCGAGGACCTCTACAACCTGTTCGAGCGTGCCGTCCGCCTGCGCGAGCACATGGACGAGCACCCCGGCGACCACCAGAACAAGCGCGCTCTGCAGAACACCGAGTCGAAGATCCGTCGCCTCGTGGATTACTACCGCGGCGACGAACTCGACGAGGAGTTCACCTACAGCTACGACGTCGCCAAAGAGTACCTCGAGTAGATGTCCACCACCGGTCGCTCCCGCGAGGACGCCCCCGCAGCCAGCGACGTCGCCGGCACGCTCGCGACGGCCGAGTTCGTTCGGCTCGTCGCTGGTGCCGACGCCGATTCGCTGGCTGGGGCCGGGCTCCTCGCCCGCGCGCTCGACGGGAACTCGATCCCGTTCCAGGTGACCGTCGCACGTCCCTGGGCGAGCGCCGACCGCGCGACCGAGGCCGACCTGACCGTCGCGATCGGCCCGACAGGAATCGACGGCGATCTCGCGCTTTCGGGTTCCAGATCGGCCAGCGCGGCCGCCTTCGGGGCCGCGCGCGAACTCGATGCCGAGAGCGCCGATCCGACGCTCGCGCTGGCCGGGTCCCGGATGGCCGACGCGCCGACGGCGACCGACTTCGCGGAGATCACGGGGCTGGAACGGCGGCCCGGCGTCGCCGTGCCGACCGATGACCTCGCGGACGGGCTGGCGCACACGACGCTGACGCACGCGCCGTTCTCGGGCGATCCCGGGGCCGCAGCCGACGCGCTGGAGACGATCGACGATGGAGCCGACGACGACCGGCGCGTCGCCTCGCTGCTCGCGCTGGCCGCCCTCGAAGGCAGCCCAAGCGAGCGAGTCGCCGAGACGATCGGTGCCGCGCTCCGGCCTTTCGAGGGCGGCCCCTTCGAGACGATCGGCGGCTACGCCGACGTGCTCGAAGCCACAGTTCGAGAGGACCCCGGGACCGCCGTCGCGCTGGCGCTGGGCCACGACGTTCGCGAGGCCGCGCTTTCGGCCTGGCGACGCCACGCCCGCAGTGCACACGCCGCGGTCGACGCGGCGACGACGGGCCGGTACGACGGCCTGTTCGTCGCTCGCGACGACGGCGACGTGCCCGTCGAAACGGTCGCGCGACTGCTCCGGGACGTCCGCTCGCCCGAACCGGTCGTGCTCGCGCTGACCGACGGCCGGGCCGCTGCGGCCGCGACGCCCGAGGCCGAGGTCGATCTGGAAGCCGTCTTCGAGCGGGCGATCAGCCGGCTGGGCGACGGAACCGCGTTCGGAACGCGACGGCGCGCGGTCGCGACTGTCGAGGCCGAGACCGCCGACGTGATCACGGCCGTCAGGGAGGCGATCCAGACATGAGTCGACGCGATCCAGGCGTGACACGGGAGCTCGTCGTCCGGACGACCCACGACGATCCCGAGGCAATCGCCGCGTCAGTTCGGCCGGACAACACCGACGAGATGTCGACGGACGTCCACGGGCAGGCGATCGAGACTGAAATCACGCGGGAGACGACCAGTGGACTGCACTCGACGGCGGACGATTACGTCGTCAATCTCCACGTAGCCGCACAGTGTACGACCAACCACGACAACCACGATAACACATGAGCGAACGATCCGTATCCAAGCAGAAACAGCAGAAACGGTGGTATACCGTCCTCGCCCCCGAGCAGTTCGGGCGGGAGGAACTCGGTTCGACACCGGCAACAGAAGTCGAACAGCTCTACGACCGACAGATCGAGACCACGCTGGGCGAACTCCGCAGTGACGCCAGCGAGAACAACACCAAACTGACGTTCAAGATCAACGACGTCGGCAGCGACACCGCCTACACCGAGTTCGTCAAGCACGAACTCACCCGCGACTACATGCGAAGTCTCGTCCGCCGGGGCTCCTCGAAGATCGAGGCGTTCATCACGGTCCTGACGACCGACGACTACCGCGTCCAGATCCAGCCCGTCGCGCTCACCACGAAAAGCGCCGACGAGAGCCAGGAGAAGGCCATCCGTCGAACGATGATCGATATGGTCAAGGAGACTGCAACCGATCACACCTTCGAGGACCTCATCGATAGCGTCGTCGAGGGTCGTCTCTCCTCAGCGATCTACAACGAGGCCAAGACGATCTACCCGCTTCGCCGCGTCGAGATCCAGAAGGCGACGTTGGAGGCCCGACCCGAAGAGGTCGCCGCCGAAGAAGAGACCAGCGTCGACGTCGAAGAGTAACGGTTTTCGAAACGACGTTTCGGCAGTTGTTTCCGCACCGACACGTCGACGGCCCTCTTCTGCGATCGATCACTCGGTAACTTCAATCGCCCCGACCATCCCGCCGCTCTCGTGCGGAATACAGAAATACTCGTAGGTGCCGGCCACTTCGACGGTGTAGCTGAACGTCTCTCCGCCGTAGATGTTGCCTCCGCCGCTTTCGAACCACTGCTCGCGGGCCGCAGTCTCGCCGTCGAATCCCCCAGTTGCGAAGTATTCGGCCCCGTCGGGGATCCGGCCTGCGTAGGCCGTGACAGTGTGGGCACGCGAGTTCGTATTCTGCCAGACGACCGTCGTGCCGACCGGAACAGTGAGGGTCTCGGGCTCGAAGGACATCGAAGTCATCCCGACGTCGTAGTCGGACTCGCCGGCTCCCAAGCCGAGACAGCCGCCGGCCAGCGTCGCCGCGCCGGTCGCGAGAAACGTCCGTCGCTTCATACGCTCTCCTCGGGGCTCGACGACAAAGAGGTCTCGGTCGGAACCATTCGACAGCCGGCAGTGGAACACCCGGAGATCGAACGGACTAAGGCGACCCTCGGCGACGGGATGGATATGCAGCTCCGGCCCCGGTTTCTCGGTCGCCTCGGCGCGGCCGACGTCGTGACCGTCGCCAACGCCGCGCTGGGCTTTGCCGCCGCCGTGGCCGCGACGACAGATCCGGGACTTGCCGCACGACTCATCCTGCTGGCGGCGATCGCGGACGGACTCGACGGCGTCCTCGCGCGCGTCCACGGGAGCACCCAGGTCGGCGAATACGTCGACTCGCTGGCCGACGTCGCCTCCTTCGGCGTCGCGCCCGCGGTGTTCGTCTACGCCATCGCGAGGCGGGCGTGGGGGCTAGATCTCGGGGTACTGTCGGCACCGGAGGTGGTGACGCTCGCCGTCCCGGCGCTGTACGTCGCGGCGGCAGTCGTCCGGCTGGGGATGTACACCGCCTACGATCTGGACGACCGGACGACCCGGGGCGTCCAGACGACGCTCGCGGCGACGGTCCTGGCGGCGGCGTATCTCTCGGGCGTGACCGATCCCGCGCTCTTGCTCGGCGCAACCGGCGTCTTCGTCTACCTGATGATCACCTCGATCGAGTATCCGGAACTGAGCGAGCGGGACGCCCTGGCGATGGGCGTCGTCCAGTTCGGCGCAGTGCTCGCACCGCTCGCGTTCGCGCGTGCGCTCCCGCGAACCCTGCTCGCGGCGGCGCTTGCGTACCTGCTTCTCGCGCCGATGCTGTATCCGCGGGCACGGTAGGACAGCGCTCCGTGCGCGATAGCCGGAAGGGAAACGCTCTTGCCCGAGACAGTCACATTCACGGGCATGAGCAACGGGGACGACGAAGACGCGACGGACGAGGACGAGGCCGACGAGGTGGAATTGACCGACGTCAGCGACTTCGAAACGCGGCTGGCGGAGGTCGGCGAGGCACTCGAAGCGGCAGAGACGGAGTCGGATCTCGAAGACATCGAAGCGACGATCGGAGACCTCAGGGAGAGTCTGGACGCGACGGACCTGCCCGGGACGACGACGCGAAGCATCCCGCGCAAGCAGGCGATCGAAGAGCAGATCGAGGAGCTGCAGGAGAACCTGGACGCACACCGGGTCCAGTACACCGAGGACGTGGTGGACGCCGTCGAAGACGTGGTCGCGACGATCCGGGAGACGCGCTGGACTGAAGACGGGAGCGAAGCCGTCGACTCGGCCGTAATAGCGTTTCTGGACCGCGTCGACGAGGAGATCGACACCTCGATCGTGACGGCGGTCCTGGATCGGGTCGACGAAGAGATCGACGCCGACGGTGCGGCCGAGTTGCTCGACGAGGAGGTCGACACCGACGCGGCCGAACTGTTCGAGGAAGCGGTCGAAAGCGACGCGGCCGAACTGCTCGACGGCGTGGCCCAGACCCTCTCGACCACGGCCAGGGATCCGCTCAGCCGCGGCCTCGACGCCGAGGCGATCGACGCGCTGCTGACCGCGGCGGACGACCTCGAAGACGATATCGACGCCGCCGAGTCCTGGGACGACCTGACGGTCCGCGAACAGCTCACTGCCGAGGGCTTCTACGACGTACTCGGTCCGGAGGCACGCAGGGATTACCCGCCCGAGTGGAACGCGGTCAAGATCTACGAGAAACGGTACCAGCAGGACCGAAGCGACGAGGAAGCGATCGAAATGATCCTGCTGGCCCTCGAGAAGTTGCCCGGCGGGAAAGAGCACTTCATGGAGGAGAACATCCTCGAATCACTGGCCCGTATCGCGCCGCCGGAGGCGCTCGACGACGTGCTCCCGATGGCTGGCAAGCGAAACAAGAAGGCGATCACGGTCGTCGGCAAGATCGGCGATCCCGAGGCGCTGGATACGCTGCTGGATTTCATCGAGGGCGACGGTGACCTCACGCTGCAACTCACGACGCTACGTGCGGTCGGTGCGATCGGCAGCGAGGAGGCGACGCAGGCGGTCGCGAACCGCCTCGCAGCCGAGGAGGCCGACATCCGATCTGCGGCCGCCCGGGCGCTCGGCCGGATCGGCGACACGCGGGCTATCGAGCCGCTCGCGGACGTCCTGGCCGAGGATCCCGAAGACACTGTGCGCGCAAGCGCGGCGTGGGCACTGATCCAGATCGGCACCGAGCGTGCCTTCGAGGCCGTCGAAGACAACGCCGACGACTCGTATCTCGTCCAGGTCGAGGCTGAAAAGGCCGCGCTGTCGTCCTGATCTTACAAGATCGCGCGTCGTCCTGATCTTTATATCCGGATCCGACACGACCCCGTGACGTGTTCCGGGCCAGTGGGGTGGTGCTGCTCGTCGTCACACTCGCCATAGCCGCTGGACTCGTCTCCGTCGCCGTGGCGACGCCGGACCAGGGGCCTGGGGCAGTCGACAACACGACGGCCCCGGAGATCACGGCGACTGACAACACGACGGCCCCGGAGATCACGGCGACTGACAACACGACGGCCCCGGAGATCACGGCGACTGACAACACGACGGCCCCGGAGATCACGGCCGTCTACCCGAATCCGATCGCGCACGGCGACGAGGGAGAATATCTCGTGCTCACGGTCCCCAGCGTAACCGATCTCGGAACGTACCGACTCGCCGACGAGCATCGGGAAGCGAGACTCCCCGATCGGCGAGCCGCGGCTCGAGTCGTCCTGACGGGAAATCGAAGCGCCGTCCCGGAGGAAGTGCAGGGACCGATCGTCGAGTGGCCGAGAATGGTCCCCCTCGCGAACGCCGGTGACGCGTTGACACTCTCGGGCGCGAACGGAACGGTCGATACGATCACGTACGAGAACGCACCCGAAGGCGAGATACTCCGGCCCGACAGCGACCGGCGGTGGCGACCGCTCGGTTCGACGGCCTTCGAGCCAGTCGTCGGCGAGTCGGGATCGGTGCGAGCGTTCGCGCTGCCGGACTCGCCGGGCGTCCCGATCGACGTCCTCGACAGTGCGGACAGGCGGATTCTGCTGGCGGGATACACGTTCACTTCCGAGCGCGTGGCCGAGCAGTTGATCGCGGCTCGCGAGCGCGGCGTCGCGGTCGAGGTGCTCGTCGACGGCGCACCGGTGGGAGGGCTGACAAACCGCAGCGCGGCCGTCCTCGATCGGCTGATCGCGGCGAACGTCACCGTCCGCGTCCTCGGTGGCGGCGGACGCTACCGGTTCCATCACCCGAAATACGCCGTCGTGGACGACCGGGCGATCGTGCTCACCGAGAACTGGAAACCGGCTGGCGTCGGTGGCGCGTCGAGTCGCGGGTGGGGTGCCGTCGTCGACTCGCCGGCAGTCGTCAGCGGGCTATCCCGAACGTTCCGGGCCGACAGCCGGGGCCACGACGTCACGTCCTGGGCACAGTTTCGCGAGGACGTCTCGACCGAGCCGGCGGCTCCCTCGCGGGGTCGATACCCGGCCCGGATCGAGTCGCGATCGGTCGCAGTCGAGCGGACGGAGTTGCTGGTCGCACCGGACAACGCGGCCGATCGCGTGCAGCAGTTGCTGGCGGACGCAACCGATTCGATCCGGATCATCCAGGTTTCGATCGGCGGACGCGACGACCCCCTGCTCCAGGAGGCGATCGCAGCAGCAGAGCGGGGCGTCGAGGTCGAGATCCTGCTCTCGAGTGCGTGGTACACCGAAGAGGAGAACCGCGGGCTGGTGCAGTATCTCGGGACAGTCGCCGAGCGCGAGGACCTCCGGCTGTCGACCAGACTCGCCGATCCGAGCGGCCGCTACGAGAAGGTCCACGCGAAAGGCGTCGTCATCGACAGTGACACGGTCGTGCTGGGCAGCCTCAACTGGAACGCTGTCCATAGGTTGTTATACCATCAATCCAATTACTGTGTATGGTCGCGTCTGGAGACGACCCGAACAGCTACAAAGAACAGTACGAACATGAGATGGGAACCATCACGGAACAAAACGAGGATGGGGAGTATCGTGTTCCGAAGGAACAGGACCGCAAAGATTTGCGACTGTATGCTAATTCCGTTACTGACCGCGTAGACTACAGCTGCGCATTCAACTACGTTGGTCGCCTGCGGAGATTGGCCGAAGTGCTAGATAAGCCACTTAGAGACTGTGACGTGGACGATATCAATTTAGGGATGGCAGACCTGGCAGAAAAAAACAAGGGTGAGGGAGAATCGTATTCTGACGGGACGCGCCGTCAATACCTGCGAACTGTGGAGGACTTTGGACAGGCACGGGATATTGATGCGCTATCTGATATTGACGTTCCATCGGTTAAGCAAGGAAAAATCGACGAAGAATGGGTGCTTGATAAGGATGAAGTGTGGGACTTAATCGATGCAGCGGATAAACCTCGGACGAAAGCTGTTATCGCGGTTTGTTGGGAGTGTGCGTGGCGGGCGACCGCGCTAATGTCGCTGAGAGTTAAAGACTATGAGGAAGTGAATGACGAGTACGGATTACTGTCGGCTCCGACCGATGTCGTTGGAGATAAGGGCGCTGGCGGAGATAAAAAACCGGTAACGGTTGCGAGGGGGTACTTGGACAACTGGTTACATGAGCACCCACGAAGTGATAACCCCGACGCGGCCTTGTTTTGTAGAACTGATAAGCAGACGCACTACGGAGAACACATGTCGTCTGAAGCAGTGCGAAGACAATTGAAAAAGGCGGCTAAAGACGCTGATATCGACGAAGACCGCGTGCATGTGCATTGCTTTCGCCACGCTCGGGTCACGTATATGAAGAAATCTCCTGAATATGACGATATGGATATTGAACACACGTTAGATTGGGCTGAAGGTAGCAATCAGATGAAAAGATACAGTCACGTGACTCAGGATGACAAGATCGCGTCTGTGTTGCAGGCGAGAGGTATTGAGGCCGAATCAGGTACCGTTGAGCCGGAACTTCAGGACTGCCCCCGTTGCGGACGGCAAATTCCGTATGACGCTCGAAACTGCCCGTATTGCTCTGTGAGGGTCGATGAGAAACCTGCTGGCTGGTATCAGCTGTACTCGAAACTGCTAATTGACCCCGAAAATGACCCACTGCATAAGAAGTATGCAGGTATGTCAGGCACAACGCCAACAATGCAGCGTCTGCCACGCGAACAGTTTTCGTGGGTTAACGCAGTATTTAGATCATTTCTGGTAGAACGTGTTGGACTTGGAGACCCACCAGGATCACATGATGAAATTATGGAAATAATTAACATCGAGAACTTGCCAGAAGAAGCGATCGAGAAGGTGAAACATCTAATTTTGTCTACAAGTTTCGGGGCGAATTATCAACACCACCAAGCAGATTATGAGTTAGCTGAAAATGAAGAATTTACAGAGTGGCTTCGTGAAGGATACGATATAGAACTGACTGAAGATTCGAATAACCCGCTCAAAAAATGACCATACGCTAATTGGTGGGCCATCTGGCGCATGTTCAAGATGACGGGGACACAATAGGGTCCCACCAAACTTCGAATAGGGGGTTGTCGCAATACTGTTGATGCTATGCCTGGCTGAACTGACGGGGTATTAATTCTCATCCTGTATTCCGCCGTGCTCGGGAGAAGGGGGGTGGGTATAACCGACTACTACGGTTCAACAATAGAGTTACGCGAACCAATTGCGTTTGCTTTGAATTATGCGACGTACTGGATACAAGACACCGTGACCGTAGCAAGGTTTATGCGACCGACTCGACACTCTCTTAGCATATGGTGATGGGGTTTGTCCCACTCTGACGCAGGAAACGAAGAAGCCGATATCTGGGATGCATTTGAGGAAGCAGTAGCATGTGCAGATGAGCAATTGAAACAAGCGTGGAAGAACCACGAGATCGTTCAGCAAACCGAGGAACCCCTCTCGGAAGAGTACATTAGCGCGTTGACGGAGATCGAAGAGACAACTCAGAGTTTTGATTCAGTATACGAGGTCACGGAAACGGAACTTGAACGAGCCAATCACACCGCCGACAATGCAACATTCTTGGCTTCGGTAACACAGGCGTATCGTGAATATCACGAAGGCGTTATCGAACGCCGGGTGAGTATCCGCCGAGAATGGTTCGACGCACTTGTAGCATGTATCGAAGATGCCGATGCTGATGTCGCAGCCGACCAGTCCTCGCTGCGACGAAAGATGCAAGCTTTGGAGAGGCTCACAAGTGCAGGGAAATACGGACAACTTCTCGACAGCGACCGTATCGAATTAGCCGACATCGAAAGGAAGGTTCGTGAATTTGACCAAGCGGTTCGGGACGCAGTTTCACCGGAAGTATACATTGCAGTTGGTCTCGAACTCGCCGAATCGTTCCAGGAACAATACACGGACGATCTCGCCGGCCTCGTGCAGGTGGGTGTCAACAAAGACGCCATCAGTATCACGGAACGTGTTTCAGACGTCCCCGACTTGGAACCAGTTAGGACACGCCCCAAAGAGGATAGTACTACACTCGATGACGTGGAAGCCGTAGGTGGTGTAATAGAGACGTACGCTGATATTGTCGTCCTTACCGGAAAGCGCCGAGAAAAGTACGAACTCGGTGAAAAGTTGATCACCACAATCGAAGACAGTAATCTTTCAGTTGGAGCGGACGTAGAGAAAGACCTCCGTCCCCGACTCACCTCGTTCCAATTAGGGCCAATCGAGAATTCCGTTGAGCGACTCATTGAAAATGAGACAATGACTTCTGATACAGAGCAGCTTTTGCAGGTGCTGGCGAAGCACGACGGGAGTGTACGGCGGACGGCACAATCTTTGGACCGACCGACCGAGAAACTCTTCGACGACCTGCAGGATCTCTTCTTGCAGGACAAAATAGTAGATCTGGAGGTTCGATTGGAGTGAGCAGCCAGAACCAAACGGAGATACCGGGAACGAATCAACTGGAAGTGCTTTGGGAAGAGTTTACCAAAGAACACGAGACACTTCACAAGCGCATCCGAGCACAAACCCAGCGAGAGATCGATGAACGGTGTAAGAAGGAATTGAACGCTGGTAACTACGATGCGGCAGTCGCGCTGACTAACATCTTCGACTGGTTCCGTGAGAACCATCTCGCCGACGATAGCGTGTTCGTTACCGAAGTTCTCGAATCGGATGCCGTGTTTATGGAGACACTGGATTACTCCCGTGAACGGCTGGGTATGCAGATCTTCGAACGGCTCATCGAGGAGTTGAACAACCGGGACGAGCTCATTTACGTTTCCGACCGACAGCGCGTCAGGAGTCGTGTTGCGGAGATAGCACGCTACTTCGCTCTCGTTCGACAGCGAATCGACGTGGACGGCCTAACAGACTATGGGTTCGCGCCGAACCTGGTCAAGATGGTCAAACTCGACATCATCGATCGCAACCAGCCGATTCTCGATCCCGACCGAACGCCCGGGTTCGGACAGACACTCCGACAGGTGAACCGGCGGATTAGCGGTGATGACGTCGAACCCGCAGTCGAACTCGACGAGACGCTCGGCAGCGACTGGCGGGAAGTAGTGAGAGAGACCGTCGAGGTGATGGGTGAATTCTTCGAGAAGGGCCTCCCGGATGATTTCGAGACGATGGCACAGTACCAGACGGACGCTTTTGTCGATCTGTATGTCGATTCGGTCACCGATTCGACCGACCAACCGGAGCGTTCGCAGGTCATCACGGCCAGTACCGGTGGTGGGAAGACTGAGGCGTTCCTGTTCCCGACTCTGGCGTACTGCCATACGGCGTGGCGTGCGGGTATCTCGGGGAATAAGGCGGTACTTACGTATCCCCGTCAAGACCTGTGTAACAACCAGTTCGAACGGCTCGTCGATTACGTCTTTACAATCAACGAACAGGCAAACGAAGCCCATGCCTCGTTCCAAGGAGCGCCGATTTCTGTCGGTATCCAACACGGCTCCCGCGGTAGCGTCGAAATCGAATGCCCATTCTGTGACGATGACGAGACGAAGATGGAACCGGACGACGACGAGGGGCACTTCGTCTGTTCCCGTCACGACGACCACCAACTCGACTGGGCAACGACCGACCGAGCCGCCCCGGCGGACATTATTATTACCACCCAGGACTCCCTGCACGTCCGGTTGATGGATCGATACGGAAACGACGCGTTCTGGCAGTCACCTTACCCCACGAAATTCCTGGTACTTGACGAGGTTCACGTCTACACTGAACAGTCGGGAATGCACGTTTCGAACGTGGTCCGTCGGTTCAAGCAAGGTGTGCGTCATAAGGAATCCCGACAGACGCCAATGCTCGTCGCTTCAAGTGCGACCATTCACAACGCGATCGATTTCACGAAACGAATATTCGACACCGACGAGGCTGAGCACATCCACCCCTCCGAAGAGGACACGGAGAGGCTCGGTTCGGAATACATGCTGTTTGTGAAGGCGACCGAACCGCGGGATGTTGCGATCCCCGTCGGCGATTCAGTATTTAAGCCACGAGATCAATGGGACGATCTCGAACGGACGACGGCGTCGAATCTCTCGTGTATGATCCAGATTGCCTTCGCATTCTACCACACCATGCGAAAGGAGGCCGCAGGTTCGCGTCCGGGACTGGACGTGGACAAGGACCGGATCTTGGGATTCGTGGATTCCATCGATTCGGTGGGACGACTCGGTAGCAACGTCGAGGACGCGGAACGCGAACGGGAACTGTTCCGTCTGCGTCGGCCAGACGCGTTCCTCGATGGTGAAGGAACGAACCCAGACTGTCCGAGCGCCAAATTCCGCGAGGGTGCCGATCCGGAGTTAGGAGAACTGGAGTCAGCTGTCTGTGAGCAGGTCACACCGAACCCTCATCTGAATGCCTGTTCGGTCTACGAAGACGGGGAGTGTTGGTGGACAATGCGCGATGTGATGGATCTCCAGCCGATGGACATGGCGATTCACAAAAGCGGGAAGCGTCAGCGGCCGACCGACCCGCGTGACCCCGGTGACAACTGGGATCAGTTGATCGCCACGAGCGCGCTGGAAGTCGGATTCGACCACCCGAGCATCATCGGAACCTTCCAATACAGAGCACCGATGTCGGTCCCGAGTTTCCTCCAGCGGAAGGGCCGAGGCGGACGGGATGCAGAAGACAAACCGGTGACTGTCGTTGTTCTGGGTTCGACCTCGACGGATTCGTTCTACTTTCACCACTCGGAGAACCTCAGTAACCCCCGGGACGAGCATCTGGAAGTACCGCTCGACGAAAAGAACCAGTTCGTGCGCGCAGAGCACATGACTGCCGCGATATTCGACTACTTCAGTGTTCACGACACCGTGGATTCCACTCGCATCTACCGAGGATGGAACTCGAACTACGAGGGACCCGATTTCGACTACCTCGAACAGGAACTGAACCGACGGCGTGACGATCTGCGCGAGTGGCTGGTTTCCGCGTTCGACGCCGACGAGTCGGGCGTCGAGCGGGTACTTGACGAACTCGACGAATACGTGGATTTACTGGACGAACCCATCGCCCCGGGCCAGGACGAAACGGCGTTCTGGAAGGCATTCAGTGATGCTGTGGGAGAGGCTAAGGCGACCGGTTCCTCAACCCACATCGACGAACTTGCCGATGAACTCCGGGGTGACGCTGATGAGTAATAACGGCAGATCCTTGGACGACGACGACCGTCTCGGTCGCTTGGAAGGAATCCAGCAGCACCTCCAGGATCTCGAAGATCTTGGCTACCCGTTTCTCCACCTGCCGAATATCTTCGAACAGGATCCGGTCGCAAAACCTCCATACGTGGTTTCTGACTCGTTCATCCCGGAATCCGTCGGGGGGAACATCCGTGTCGTCCACCGAGACCCGGAGGAGGACATCCACGATTCGCTCGCTACCGAAAATCTTGAACAAATGCTCGGGAGTTACCTTCCCGGGGGCTATAAACAGCGCTGGGAGAACTTCAACCTCTGGCAGGGCCGGTGGGATCCAGTTCAAGAACATCCTGGCCGGACAGATATCGCACCGATGTTCGAATTCGACGAGCGACTCCCACTGTCCGACCTCCTCAAAACAGAGCGAGAGGATTACACCGGTTACGAACTCCTAACTGAGGACGTGACGATTTACGTCCCCAGAAAGATGCACGTCCAGCGCCTCCCTTACGACACGCAATATCGTTGGCATGAAGGGCTCCAGAATATCTTCGCAGATCAGAATCCACCGGGGCGAACGCTGAGGTTGGGACGAAGCGATCCGACCACTAACTACCTGTGGTTCCGCCATTACCGTTCAGAGCCCGAAGGCGAGCGGACATCCGTCGATGACAGTCGAGTCATTGAGAGCTATCAATTTGAACCCGAGACCGAGTTTCTGCGCTGTTACTACGCATCGCTGCTGACGATGTACGAAAAGGAGAACAACGACACGATATCCCGGACACTCTCCTACGAACACGGTGGTGAGGACCAGCGAGCGTTCGTTGGGGCACTCGAAGAGAGTCAACTCCTGTTGATGGATGTTAACCGCGCCCGAGTGCGCAGCCAGGCTGCGCGTGTATTCAGCAAACGGTCCGATATCGAGCGGGATACTCGTTTCGCACTTCTTTATAAGGAAGCATGGGAGCAGTTATTCTTCCAGGAGGGTATTCTGGAGCACGTCTTCGCCGTCGAACCGTTCGTGAAGCACCTGATAGCGGCCGATTACTGGACACGTGAACATCCGGATTACGACGCCGACTCAGTGTTTGAACTAAGCACTGAAGAACTGTCGGACCTGCTTTCGACGCTGCTTGCCCCCGAAGCGGAACGACTCACTCTGATGGGGTACGACGATGCCAGCAGTTCTCGGGTACTCGAAATCCTCCGTGAGCACGACGAGATGATTTCGGGACTACTTGCAGAGTGCCGTGAACGTGAGACACTGCTCGACTTTGCCGAGGAAGTACTCATACACTCCATCGAACACGCCCTCTCAACGTGGGCGACGGAGGCGACGCCAGCGGGCGGGTCGTTCGAACTCTGGTACGACGTCAACTTCCAGCAACGCGACGATGACATCGCCCATGTCGGCATCTACGACTCCATCCAAGGTGGTGCCGGCATCGCTACGGAAGTTTACGATTATCTTGAGGCGACTGCAAACCCAGATCTGGATGCCGGACTCGCAGCCCAGGGCGCTTGCCACACCGGCGCAGCAGACCGAACAGTTCTCGAACTGCTATCGAATGCAAACGGGGACGTGCTCTACGACCTCTACGAGGATCGAAGTAGCGACGATGAGATGACTGGTTTCCGCGGACGATTGATCGATGCTCGTGACACCGCAGTTGGGGCCCACGCCGACGCGTACAACCTCGAAGACCTCACGTCACAGGCCGAAAAGCGTATCAGCAGTTTGTTCGAGACACGGGAAACTGCCCGTTTCTATGCGTACGTCGCGGACCGATACGATGAGGTGGCAGAGACTATCGAACGTACGCCGCGGTCAGTCGATCTCTTGCTTCACCTCGATCGGGAACTCATCCATGACCCGCGGGTGAAACAGACCTACCAGCGGTTCGCCCGCGGAACCAATCGCCGCGACCTTTCCGAACTTGGCGAGCGTCTCGAAGAGGTGACAGTTCAGTGCATCACGGCCTGCCCCGACTGCTTAGAGACAGAAGGACCGAATTGTGTCCACGGGGGGACATACCAGTCGAAACTACTCAGTAGGAAACTGCTGTCGGAGGTGTGTGGATACTGATGCTATACGATTTGGCAACCATCCATGACGAGTACGACCGTTTCGAAGACGAGGAAGTGAGCGTCCGCTGTCGTATCCGTGGCGATCCGATGCCCGGAGAGGACGGACGCAAAGTTCTATACGAACTTGACGATCCACGTGGGAACCTGACTCTCCCAACATTTCTGTCACTGTGGACCGACGAACCGCCACACCCTGCAATCGAACAGACCGAGGAATACGTCTTGGACGCCATCGGCACGGGCCAATCGAACGAGGAAACGCTCTCTCGGGGAGAAACCGTCCTGGTTCGAGGGACACCCCATCGTGGGACGTGGGACGATGAGGAGCGACTCTATATCAACGTCACGTCCGTACTTGTTAGGTCGCCGGACCTACAAATCGGGAAAGGGGAGATGGGAACCAACGAGCAATGCTCGCGCCGGTACTACCTGAACTACGTGAAGAAGGTGTACACGTCGCGGTTCCCCGTGAACGGTAATCGATTCCGTGGTGACGTCGTCCACCGAGTTGCCGAGCGAGCGCTGACGGAACACCGTGGACGGTTCGAAAACAACGACTGGACCGACGATAACGCCGAGGAATACGTCCAAGAGGTACTCAACGAGGAGTTTGGCATCCGGATGGCTCAGTTGAGTATCTCAGGCATCGGCCTTTGGGGGCGAGACGACGCCATGGAGATTGTTTCGCGGTTGTTCACCGACGAATCCTTCTGCGACCACGTCGCTGAGGCGAGCGAAGTATCGACCGAGCGGAGGCTCGGTGACGGATACGGCTACCGTGGTGATATCGACCTCGTGTTGGACGGTGTTCCGTACGATTTCAAGACGTCACAGTCAGTTAACGTCGATTATCACAGCAAGCAGTTGCAACTGTATTTGTTCGCTCTCCTGCTTGAACGCGCCGACATCGGTGACGATCTTGCCGAACATATTGACGACGTTCCGGTCGGGTACATCGTCTACCCGAACATCAAGAACACTGAGTCGGTACGCTTCGAAAAGGTGCGACTCACCACGGATGACGTTCGGGATCTGCTCAAAATGCGGAACGGCGTGGCGGGCTCCAGAGAGACCTTTGGGCCGC
Source organism: Halapricum hydrolyticum (assembly GCF_025517535.1). Lineage (NCBI taxonomy): Archaea > Methanobacteriati > Methanobacteriota > Halobacteria > Halobacteriales > Haloarculaceae > Halapricum > Halapricum hydrolyticum. Next base: position 32,550 of record NZ_JAOPKC010000004.1, on the reverse strand, counting down.
CATCACCGTACAACCGAGACTGTGAGGGATGCCGTCACCGGACAGAGGAGGAACTGGTATCCCCACGCGGTCAGGATCGCCCAGAACGGGAACCGCTTCCGTCCGCCTGCAAGTTCCATTGTCAGACGGAGCGTCGATGGCCCTGCTCCGAAACCGCCCCCGATGGCGGCGTAGTATCGGACTGCTCGCTATTTAGCGAGTGTGAACAGCGATTGGAATACCGGGACCCGGACCGGGTCGATCACTACAACCGCCTCCGGAAGGCCCTAGAGTTTGAGGAGGACCGACGCGAGACGGCGAGTGATCTCTTAGAACAACTCGACGACGAGATATTAGCTGCAAGCGGCCGGTTACTGCAGGGATTAAAGTTGTCCGGAGTATCAATCGGTTACGCTGCGTTCGAATCAGAGAAGCGTCGTGTTCCCGCATTCGCTCCGGGGGATACCGTTATTCTGGAACCCGAAGAAGAGGGAACCGTCGGGAAACAAGTGACTTTCCTCGGCGTAATCGATGGCGAATACCGGTTCCAGTTCGACGTGCAGGCACACCTCGCGTTCCTCCGAGATGATGTTACTTATCGAATCCGCAAAACATTCGAACCGGAGACAGTCTCCCGAAAGTTCCTCGCGTATCTGGATTACGCACAGCGCCGCGAGCACAACCGCAGGTTCGAGCACGAGCAGATTCACGATACGCAGTCAAATTCTGTCGAAACGGGGGCCACGACGGTCGAAGAACCCACCGCCGTCACCGAGTTCCTCGACAACAAAGAGATCTTCCTTGACGTGCCAGTACGCAGCGACCGCCCGGAAGTTCTCGTTTCCCTTGTCAGGAATCTTGTCGATACCGACACTAAGTACCCGCTCATTGACGGTGAAGGCACGGTTTCCATCGAAGGCCAGCGTGCACTCGTCCTCGGTACGACACCCCAACAAGTCGAACTCGCAGAGCGAGCGGTTCTGACCGCTGACGGAGATCACTACCGGATGGACGACGGGGGTACAGGCGAAACTGCGATTCACGCTTCAGACTCGTACCACGAGGTCCAAGACCGTTGGAAGGAATCGAAATCCCTGCTGTCGTCGGTTCAGTACGCTCTAGAGACCGAACATTTCCACAGTCTGGTCGAGGGTGCTTTCGGCGACCGCGACCACTCCCCACGCTACTTCGACGTCCTCGTGTTACTTGGCGCAGAGAAAGTTACTGAACCGGAGTACCTATTCTTGAGTGACCTCGCCGACCGAGTCGTAGCCATCGGCGATACACGCAGACTCGGCCCATCAATGGTGAGCGAAGAAGCGACCGAGCGTGGATTGGATCGCTCATACTTTACCTGGGCGCATAGCCGATACGCGAACCTCCCAGTCGAAGATGCTACGAGCCTCCGATTGCCAGGAGAAGCCAACGAGTTCGTGCGCGAACTCTTCCCAAACGATGAGTGGGACAAGACGGATACAGCGTTCTCGTTCCTCGACATCGAAGGTGACGTGGCCATCGACGCAAGTAAGGTCGAAGTTCGGACCTCAGTTCGAGCACGCCAGGGTGCACCGATGGAATTAGTCTTTGATGCTTCGGATACGACCACGAATCCGTTCGAAGTTCAGTCAGTATTCGAATCGATGGATTATCTCGATGCGACGGCCCTCCACGAGGGAGAGGTGGCCTTGATGGACGATTTGCCGCTCTTCCTAAAAGAGAAAGCCCAGCTGGATGCTGCGAATGCTACCCATCATAGAGTCGTCGTTCGTTCGAACGCGGCACAAACGCCCGAATTCGGGAGAGCGTTCCTTTACAACCGGCCGGAGGCCCGGATCCTTGCACAGGTCGCCGAGGAGTTCGGTGCCGATGTCGTCGTGACGCCGTTCGAGACACACGCGAACGAACTCCGGAAGCGGCTGGACGAAGCCGGGTCCGACGTGCCTGTTGTTCTACCTGAACAGTTGTCTGAACAAGCTGAGAAGGCGATCGTCTCATTCGGGGTGTCGAGCGAACATGGGGTACTTCGACCGCCACTGACCGAACCAGAGATGCTGTACCAGTTGCTGTCGTGTGGATCTGAACTGTTGTTAGTTGGGCACGGTGAAACGCTTCGGTCGAAACAAGATTTGGCATGGTTAGTGGATGAACTGGCTGATAGCTATGTATCTGAAAGAGTAGAGTGAACCGTGCTACTTACTAATCATACATCACACTGAAACGGCCATCATATCAAAAGATTGTTATTTCATTCACTAATAAACGGATCCGCCCCCGAGGTATTTTGCGCCTCGGGGAATGTGCTGTTTGGCACTACGTTCTACATTTCCAGGTATGGTTGATCCGCCGCCTGACTTGATGATATCAACGTACTCTCGGCGGTATACGGCATATTTATACTCTTTACCGTTTGCTTCAATTGTAATCGTCGCCTCCTCGTTTTCAAGCGTCTGAGAGTTACCGGTTGGAGACATACCAAGGGCCGCCGCATCAACGTACTGATCGAATACGTCGGCGACTCTTGTCGGAACGTCTTGCATTCGCACAGTCTCTTGACGAAAGATTACGTCGTTAGACTTCCTTGTCTGCTTATCGAACGTGCGGAACACAGAGGGATTCTTTTCGGGACGGATAACCAAGTGATATCGGTCATTGACTCCGGTGTTATTCTTGCTTTGAGTATCTTTTATTCGAATACCGATGTATTTCTCAACCATATCTACACGACTCACGACACTCACATAAAAATACAACTCCCGCTGGTATCCTCAACCAGAGCCAAATATTTCGATCCTATGATGACTACAGGCTATGTATACAGTAGCCGGTTTCTGACAGAACCTCGGGTCGGCCCTTGCTGCATGCAGACGCGGGTTGGTCATTTGCCCCCGATTGGGTGGCGAGGGCCTTGTTTAGACGCTCCCGATAACGTGGGTTAGCGTTTGTGTTGACTGAACAGGATCAGTCTATGAGAGCCTCTCTGTTCGATTTCGTTCTTCGGATAGCGGCCACTTCACCCGAGCTACACCGCGTCTAAACAAGGCCGGTGGCGAGGAAAATGCCGCTCATTGACCTGTCGAATAGTCACTGGTCGTATGAATTACTTGTCGGTGTTTTGTTTCGAGCCTGGCAAGTCGGTGTACTCAACAGAGCAGGTGTACTCGGTATAGCTCCGGGATTCGGGAAGAGCGAACAGGCCACTATCACTGATATGCTGTCGAAGTACGAAATCCACGATTTCAGTCTGGTGACGTCGGGCAACGAACTCTTCTTGGGTGTGACCGGATCCACCATCAACACCTGTATGAACCGCAGAGATACCTGATGGGTGGATGGTTACCCCTGTGGATAGATCCAGTTCCGCGTCCGTTCTGGTGAGTGAGGCGGAGGAACATATGTCCCAATTCACAAATAGGAACTCATCATCCCAAGTGCCCGTGAGATGGTCCTCGGGCGGGAGTAGATAATCACCTGTGTGAAATGTTACTGATGTAATTGTCTCTGACATCTCAGAAAATCCATTAGGTTGGATGTCACCGCTTATCTGGATGTGCTCAGAGTCTTTCTTTCCTGTCAACTTTACTGAGGTAACATCTGTCCGCCGTGCGAGAAACACAAGCGCCCGGGTAGTTTCACTGGAGAGAAAGAAGTCCTCTATTCGTGGACCCGTGACCGTCTCCTCATACCACTCTCTAAAGGCCGGAGCGGACATCATGTCCGAGACACCCACGGCTTTTAGACGCTTCTCGATCATTATGTTGTTACTCAATCCACTCTGTGAATTGTACTCGCTGCTGACTTCAGAATTACCTTCGGAGAGAGAATTTGTGGCCGAATTGGCGTTTAGCGTCAGTCCAAGCGACTCGGCGACTTCTTCAAGCGACCTGCGCGACTGCCCGGTGTAGGACTGGATAAGTTCTTTGAGAACTTCAACGTCCGCCTCCTGTAGTGGAACCGAGTATCCTGTCTTCTCCTGTACTCGTCCGATATCTGGATCTTGTTCGCCTACGTCGTCGGTGCCGATGAGACCGGTGTCCCATAAGGCCCACAGGAGGTCGGCTGGAATCTTATCGCCTTGGCGTTGATGCAGTACCTCCGGTTCATAATCTAGTTCAGCAAGTAGTCGCTGTGCCACTGGATCACAGCTGATCTTCCTGGGATTGCCGTTGAACGGATGTATGAGGTAGAGGTTTGAGGGATCGTTTTTGATATGATATAGCCTCGCCATATTCACTCAGGAGCGCCATCGCTTTTGATTCTACCGGTGATGGGAACGCGAAAACGACTTGGCTATCGGCACTGACAGGTGTCGCCGATACTGGACTCAAGTCGCTCACAGCGTTGGAGAACTGCACCGCACCAACACAGCAAAGGGCGCGTTTTATCGGCTCTGAAGCTTTAATAAGACGATTAATACACTATTCAGTTAACGCTGATTCGGGATTACCCTGCTAATACATCCTGCACGAACTCAGATTCGACTTGCTCTTTTTCGTTATCAACTGCCGCATCCAGTACCCGGCTACACAACGACAGTGCCTGTCGAATGTTCCCCTGTGACCGTTGGTGAATCAGTCCCAGACACTCTTCCTCGAATGGTTCGATTCCCTCTGTCCCGTTCGTCCGAACGAGATCCAGATACGACGAGACCAACTCCTGAATGTGCTCGTCAGTAAGCGGACGGAGTGCCACTTCCTGGCCGATACGCTCCGAAAACGCGTGGTACTCGCTCATAACATCTTGCCAGACCTCAGGCGCACACCCGAAGAGCATACACAGTCCGTGGCTGTTCTGATCCATCAGATGTCGAATACTGTTGAGTGTCGCCTGCTCGTCTTTCGAACTCAACCGAGCGATCGATTCGAACTCATCAACGAAGACGAACACGCCGGTGTATCCGAGTTCGAGCAGGAGGTTCTTGAGTGCTGTAAAAGCTCTTACACTCGTGGTATCATCGTCAAGTGCACTGTGGATCTCCATCTCCTTACGCTGCTCGTAGCGAATCCCCTCAGCAGTGAGCCACTGCCACGCGTAGAGGTTAGTGTCCTCGTAGATCATGTGAATGATGGCCCGCGCGAAGTCGGCGAATTTCGTTACATCATTCAGCTGTTGAATTGCTGTCGGAACGAGTTCTGAGAGGAGTATCTCACCGTCGTCGATGAGACCCTCCATCGCGTCAGCTCCCATCGGGTTGTGGTCGGTCGTCTCACGGGTGACCTGTGCCAAGTACTCGTAGGCAATCTCCTGTACTCGGTCGAAACCGAGGTCGTAAAGGAATTCGTGGTAGATGTCACGGAAGCCCTCTCCCGGTTGAGCGACATAGCCGACGATCACGTCCCCCCGGTCGCGGACGAGCGACCGAGTGTACTTCAGTGTGTGAGACTTACCATTACCGTACTTCGCGGTGACAACGAGGTGCTTCGACTTGCCCGTTGAGAGCATCGTCGAAACCGTATCGCTGATGGTCTTGGTCGCTTGGTCCTGACCACAGTAGAGTTCCGGATTATCATCCGGAACTGGGCTGTACGGGAAGGGGTTTTCTTCGAGTCCAAGCGAGGAATAGTCGCGCTGTTCGTCCGTGATCGTGAAGTTGGCATTGCTCATGGTTCCGAAGTGTCTTCTGTCGTATCGTAGCTGAGGTCGCGGTCGTGAACCGCGAGGTAATAATACTGTTTGCCGAACTGTTCAACGCCGGCCATCACCTTCTCTGTCGATTGCGTGGTCGAAATGAGTCCGTCGTCACCCCCAAGTGCTATTTCTTTAATTCCCAACTTCGCATCCTTCGCGCCGGTGTCCATCGGTGCACCAGACAGTTCGAGTCGGCCGACATTTTGGCTCGCCAACTGGCAGAGAGCTTGGTCGAATCCGTCGCGCCTACAGTGGTGGCGCTCACAGAATACCTCGCGCAACTCTGGGATGGCAAGATACCGCTGTCGAAGGCTGACACCAGCAGTCTCTTCCAGATCGTCGTAGACTGCGAGCAGGGTGTAGGGGAAGTTTATCGGGACACGGTCACTCTCAACGGGATAATAACTCCCGGTAAACGCGTTCCGCTGAATGGCCCCGAGTCGCTCAGCCCAGTCGCCGACTACTTCGACGCTCGTCTGGTTGTACGAGCGCGGAGTATGTTCTTCAACTTCTTCCAGTTCCGTAAGGATGTCTTGCAGGTTCGTTGGCGCGACAGTATCGAGCACGTCTAAGAACGCACTGTAGTGTGGGCTTCGGGTGGCAAGGATATCACTGACTGTTGACCAATCTTCAGCGCGAACCGCGGACAGGAACTCTTCGCCGACGTGAGTGGTCTCGTACTCGGTCTCTTCGGGGACCGTATCCTCGTCAATAAGATCGATTCGGAGTGCTTCGAGAAGCGTCTCTCTGGCCCGACGGTGACTCACGTCCAACTGTTCCTCGATGTCGGCAGTCAAGCGAGGTCCCGTAGAACAAACATATGCTGTCTCCACAAGTCGAGCGAGGGTTACAGGCCGGACAGTCGCCCGTTCACTGTTTTCGGCCATGTCAAGTCAACCTCCGAACCTGTTGCTTTGCCTGCTTAAAGGCCCGATAGGTTACCTCGTTGCCGCGGAAACGGAGGTCGAGATAAGCTTCGATGTCTTCGCCCGCCGCGATCATATATCTGAACCGTCGGAGTTCCATCGCCAGCGACCACAGATTGTGTTTTGTGAGTTGATCCCGGTCTTTCCGTATTTCGTCGAGGGTCTGATCACGACAGACCGGACACGAGCAAGGAAGGTACTCCAGGTCCTCGATGGTGTGGAGTTCCTGTCCACCGAATCCCGGGAGTAGGTAGTTCCTGTTTCCGGCACTCCGAATGAACGCTGAAGAATCGAAGCTATCGACTCCCAAATACAGGAGCAGCGGTTGATAGACGATTCCTCCGAGTCCATAAACGTGGAGGTGCTTATCGGTCGCCTGTCGTGCAGAAATTATCAACTTTGTTACCTTTTTGTAGTCGGTCCGGATAGGGACCATACTTCCGAGCGCGTACCCATCGAAGTCACCGTGCCGTTCGAGGTACTGCAGTGTGTTCCGGATCGTTTCGGGGTCGTGACCGTGCACACTTCCGATGAGTAATCCCTCTCCCTCGTGCGCATTACTCGCCTGGAGAGCATATTGCGTGCTCTGTTTCACTCGACGTTGATTTTCGGAGTCTCGATTCTCTCGCAACAGCGGGATATCAACGGTTCCCAAGAGATCGGCACCAATCTCTCGCTGGGTTTCGAGCGTCCGTTTTGGGGTGGTGTCCACTTCGTCATCGCTAAAGTCGAACCCACCGCTGTCGGCGAACACAATAGTATCCTCGGGAACACACATCTCCTCTCGAAGTGTTACTCCCTCTTGAATTCGGTTCCACTGGGGTTGTCGTTGCCGAATCGCCCTAGCGTTGACCATCGCAACACCCAGATCCGGAATCGAGTCCGCGTATTCCGGTGTATTGTCGGACGACCGCTTCCCGATATTCCGCACCGGGAAAAGCGTCGGGGTTCGTAATGGTCCGCTGGGGGTTTCCAGCGTTCGTTGTCGATACAGCATCTGCGGCGCGCTCCGATTAGCTGGGCTGGGTAATAAAGACTTGGTTGAAACCAAGTAATCGGAGTGGAACGATGGTTGTATATCATTCCTCTGCTTGTGCAACGGCAGATGCCCGACGACATCCGAGAGGTGTTGTGTCGCAAATGGGCCCTGGAAGTCCTTCGATTCCTCTTCAAGGAAGGGACGCAGAACTACAGTCAGATCGAAGCAGAATTCGAAACCTCAAGTGACGTGGTCGTCAAACGGCTTCAGGAACTGGCATCTGCCGGATTGTTGAGTCGTCAGGAACGGGGACCGAAAGACGTCCGATACACGATTACCGCGGATGGTCGAGAACTCATTGCACTGGTTGACCAAATATCTCAATTACTCGAAGAGTAATCGTCTAAGCCAGACTGGGGACTAGCTTCCTGTTCGCAGAAGTCCTTGATATCATCCACCCCTTCAACATCCTTTCCTGCTGCTCTGTGAGAAGCGAAATTGCGAAGGTATTCTCCCTTCAACGCGATAACAATCGTTCCATATGCCTTCGCCTGAGAGGTGCGTGCAGGTATTGAGAGTCCGTTGTTGTACTCTTCTTCGAAGTCCTCGCGGTTGAAGAACACGACATAGGTCTCTTCGGATACATCGGGGAGAATTTTATCTAACCCCGCACTACGATAGTAGTCACCTCCAAGGGCAAAGAAAATGATGTCGTATTCTCCGCCGACGATTATGTCATGTAGATCCTCCTGGATGCCCAATTTTTCGGCGCGCTCGTCGATTTCAGTGGAATTCATATCTGCGAACGTGACATCGTAGAGAGGGAGTTCGTCACTCCCATCAACGACGCCGAAACCGGCGCTAATAAAGACTCGACCGACATCGTCACTGGCCTGTTCGAGTATCTGTTTGGCCTCCGTGATTCGCTTCTGCTGGCGGCCTTGGTACAATTCTTCAGCACGATAAGATTCCACGCCTTCCTTGCTGACCAGTTCCACGCAAGACGTTGAATCGATAGTCTCCCTGTCGAGCGGTTCGTTTCGCTCGCTCGTCTTCTTCGCGCTTGAACATTGGTCTACGATGAGTATACGCATGGTCAGTACTCTGTGAGTCCGGATTGAAGCAGCGAGTTTGGCACAAAATCCGATCCATAGCCGAGGCGTTCAAGAACGGTGCTGCGAAGGTCTGCTGGATTATCTACGACGTGCACCTCACAACCAGCAGCCTGTATCGCGTCCAAGAGTTCCTCCTCAGGCATCCAATTATCCCCGTCGATGAATAACTCTTGATATCGAAGTGCGAACTCCCCGAGAGCCTCCTGCATGGGTTGAGGGGCAAACGAAATCGTTCGTGGAGCGTCCTCCCACCACTCATGAACCCCATTAGCTGTAACAGCCCCGACTTCGGTCACTGGGAGATCGTGAACCTGCTTCCAGAATGCTTTCCGCTTGTCGCAGAGGAATTCCTCGACAGTCTCGCCCATTGAGAGGGATGTCCCCCCTCGTGTCAAGATAGCCATCTTTGGAAGGTCGCGTTCGAACTCGTCGTAAAACCGTCGTGTGTTGTGAAATCCACGTCGCCTGTTGCGGTTATTCCCACGGAAGATTGCTACCTCGATACCGTATTCCTGGCAAATTCGGCAATCACACTCGGTCCATGGTTCGCGTCGAAGAAGCTCCTCGTATGCATCTCGATGACCCTCGTCACCGACGTGTGCAGTATAGTTGGCGACGAGGACCCAAAGTTGGTCGAAGGTTCCGTGTTCACCGGAGCGATCCTCACGCTGTTCAATCTCTTCTATTTTTGTCGGTTCCCAGTCGTCGAATACGTCTTGAACTGGGGAAAGCAGCTCTTGGTACTCTTCGAACAGCAGTGGGTCGTCGTGACTGTCCCGCCGAAGAAGTTTGGCTAACTGTCCCCGGAACTTCCCGCTGAAGTTCGCACACACTTTGTGGCCGTACTGGTAGTCGTCACGAAACGCCTGCTTGATGGGACGAAGGGTCGAGCTGTCGTACTGGTCATCATGGCGGTGTTCTCGCAGATACGATTCGAGGTTCTCAAGCGTCTTTTCCGCTTCTCGATACCAGTCAGCTAAAGCCTGTGAAATCGATTGATCCGCGTCGAAAGCCCGGAGCGCGTGAAGTATCTCCTGAGCGCGCAGAGACCTTTCGACGGCCTGTCGGAGAGTCGCTGTGTTGGGTGGGTATCTGACCCGGAAAGCGTCGTACCGTTGATCGCTGTCCAGATGGTAGTTGTCACCTCCAGTCCAGGCGGCCCGAAGCATGCTGGCGCTGTCGAAACTGGTCATCCCACTCCTCCCGATGGTGTCGAACGCTCCAGTCTTGGCGAACCCGAAGACGTGCGTATCGACTCGGGTATCGTGGTCACGTTCGAACTCCTTCACCGAGTTGCCAATCGTCGTGACGTAGTCTTTGACCGCTTCTTCTGGGCTCCCCGCGACGCCACCGATTCCAAGGTACTGGTAGCCCATACCGAGAACGCGTTCGGCGGCTTCAGCATACGAGCGGGCGTTCCACCCCTGTATGGCCACCATAATCCGGAACGAATAGTCGCCCTCGTCATAGAGATCCTTCATTTCGCGGGCGTTGGTCAATGTCAAGTCGTACCGGAAGGCCATATCATCATCTCGATAAACGGCGTGTGGATGTGCTTCGAGATCCGAGAGAAGGGCTGGAAGTGGTTGGTCGAAAATGGCCGGGTCGAACGTCATCACGTCTTCAGTACCACAGATCGAGGGCTCATAGTTCCCGACGTAGTCAGGCCATTTCGATGGCCACTTGTCGATCATCACATCGACTTCGTCCGAAACTTCATCTGGGATATCGGACTTCGTGAACCCCTTGGGAAACGCACGTTCGTCAAGGTACAGCCTCGCAGTGTGGCCGCTTCCCAGAACGAGGTGGTCGATAGTGACCCCGACCGTCACGTCGAGTTCTTCGTAGAACTCTAACATTCCCTCGTTCCCATACGGAGGGAAAGGGAGCGACTTGTATCCCCATGCGCCACAGTCGCTAATGGTAGGCAACCACTCTGGAATGTCTAACACCGGAGCATCGTAAACACCGCTTTGCGTGATTCGGTCGAACTTCGAGGGTGTATCTTCTACCTGTTCACGCGAGATGAGAACTCCGTCAATGGGTGTCGTTTCTCGGTCGAAGATGTCCCAGATGTACGAGAGATTCCGCTTACTTGGATCCAGAGAAGAGTGCTCATCATGTACGAAATCGTAGTCCGCATCAACGTTGTCATCCCACTCAGGGACATAGAATCGCACGTAAGATATTCACCACCAACTGCTACTGGCCTTTTCCATATGAAGGTTGCTGGACGTCCTGGTTTGGTGAATAACCCACACACATTTGAGCTGGGTGGCCCATAGAGTAACCATGGCTGTCATCTCACAGAAGACTGTCTTCCGCGATGTCGAACACATCCTCGGTAGTGGAAGCGGGACTCTGGACTTCGCAGTCAAGGGAGAAGACGACTACTACACCTGGAACGGTGTCGAGGATGCCGACTGGAATGTCGAAGATATCGCGCGTGTCGAAAACGTTGAAGAGGATCGATTCATCATGTACCCCGTCGGTGAGACGTTCATCTGTGAAATCGATGCTGAAGAGGACGAATTCAATCACGGGCCGGTACGTTGCTACTGTGAGTAACAGTCCAGCGCGCCGCGACCTCTTCTCATTTTATTCCCCTAATAAAGAGCAGATCCAACTGAGATAGCAGATCACGTTGGAGTCGGAGGGCACTGAGAGTTAGATTTATATATTACCCCAATATTCTTCAGGTATGCCTCAAAGTGCTCTCGGAGAAGGCCAAAATAGCACTTTATCGGAAAAAGCCGGGGAGAGAGTTCTTCGTATCGGAGATGAGAAACCGATTCGGATCAGCGCGGGCCACCGAATTCTCCACCACGACGGGAAGTGTTCGCGTCCACACGGACACAACTACCAGATTACCGTCAAGGTGACAGGCACCCTCTCGGAAGAGGGATGGATCGTCGATAAGGGCGATGTGACCGACGTCATTGACAAGTGGGATCACATGTTTCTCGTTGAGGACGGTGACCCACTCATCGACGCGTTCGAAGCGTCGGGTGACGACGATGCGCTGGTCGTGCTGGATCATCCGCCGACAGCGGAGGTGATGGCAGTCATGCTCGAAGAGCAAATGGTAGAGGCGTTCCCGGATTCTGTCTCCGGTGTTTCCGTCTCGGTCCGAGAGACCGGGGAGCTCTGTGCAGCGTACTAATGCCGGTTGCCAGTAACGTTGATGAACTCGGCCCCGAGGGTGATGCTGAGAAGGAAGGACTCCCGATTAACGAACTCTTCTGCTCGCTGCAAGGGGAAGGAAAATTCGCTGGTATTCCCTCAGTATTCGTGAGGACTTCGGGATGCAATCTCCGATGTTGGTTCTGTGATTCCTATCACACTTCGTGGGAGCCGACCGGAGCATGGCTCTCGATCGAAGACATCGTAGACGAGATTTTATCGTACGATCAAGCCGACCACGTTGTCTTCACGGGTGGTGAACCGATGATTCACGAAGAATCAGTGGAATTGCTCGACGAGTTGGCCGACCATGGCTATCACACAACCGTAGAGACGAACGGAACCATTTACCGAGATGCGGCGATCGATCTGGCCAGCATCAGTCCCAAACTCGCCTCCAGTACACCCACAGCAGAGCGTGACCCGAAGGGCGATGGCGAGTGGGCCGACCGTCACAAACAGCGTCGTATCGACATGGATGCCCTCACAGCACTCGTCGATAAATATGAGAGTCAACTGAAGTTCGTCGTGACTGGAGGCGACGATATGGTCGAGATCGAATCGTTGGTCAAGCGGGTTCGAGATGCAACCAACACGACCGTCCCCGGCGAGGATGTGCTGCTCATGCCAGAAGGGATGACCCGAGAGGAACTGGACGCGAAGAGAAACGATGTCGCGGAGTTAGCAATGGAATACGGCTATCGCTACACACCGCGATTACACGTCGATCTCTGGAACGACGCACCTGGAACATGACGAGCCAGCAGTACCACACGAACGGCGCGGATGGGGAGTCAGGCAGTATCGATTGGGAAAAAGCACAGCGTGCGACTCGGATGTTGCTGGAGGCGGTCGGTGAAAATCCCGACAGAGGCGGATTGAAAGACACGTGGGAACGTCGGGTACCAGCTACGTTCGAGACGCTCACCGAGGGCCAGCAGGACGCTGAAAAGCCCGAAATGCGCACCTTCGAAGCCGAAACGACCGATCTTGTGATCAAGACCGGGATTCCGGTGTACAGTCTCTGTGAGCACCACATACTTCCCTACCACGGTGTTGCAAACATCGCGTACCGTCCAAACAGCGATGTCGTCGGGCTCTCGAAACTGGCTCGGTACGTCCGGTGGCAATCGCGTCGGCTGACGGTACAGGAAGGGCTAACGAGAGATATCGCTGAAGGATTGGCGGACGAAGTAGATGCAGAGGCCGTCAGGGTAGAGATTACGGCGACACACCTCTGTGAAGCGATGCGTGGCGTCGAAACGGCAACTGAAACCACGACCCAGACTACGATTGGTGAACTGACTGAAAACGAACAGCGGCGGTTCCGCTCCGCGGTAGATTCCCATGAGTAACAACAAACGTGCAGTCATTCTGGTTTCCGGTGGTATGGACAGCGCAACGGCAGTCTACGAGGCAATGGATCGCGGCTACGAGCCGTACTTCCTGCATACCTCCTATGGACAAGAGACAGAGAATAAGGAGTACGAGTGTGCGAAGGCGCTGGCCGAGGAGGTCGATGCAACAGACTTCCTGCACATCGAGACGGGACACCTCTCCGCAATTGGCGCATCGAGTCTGACCGACGATGAAATGGAGGTTGAGGACGCTGATCCCGACAGTAATGATATTCCGACATCCTACGTCCCTTTCCGGAATGCAAATCTACTGTCAATGGCTGTCTCCTACGCCGAAGCGAACGATTGTTCTGCAGTCTTCATTGGGGCTCACTCCGAGGATTTCTCAGGATACCCGGACTGTCGCCCCGTGTTCTTCGACGCCTTCCAGCAGGTCATCGATGTCGGAACGAAACCGGATACTGAGATCGAACTCGTGGCTCCCTTCGTCGAGTGGTCAAAAACCGACATCGCCGAACGTGGGTTGGAACTCGGTGTCCCATACGAGATAACGTGGTCGTGTTACCGGGACGAAGCACCTGCCTGTGGGACGTGCGATTCCTGTGCCTTCCGTCTGGAAGCTTTCCGTAGGGCAGGTTCTCGGGATCCGATAGAGTACGCCGAACGATCTGCTTTCAATTAATTTAGTACTGAGCGCATCCGCCAGCGAAGGGATCCGCCTGTTTAGTCATCTTAGATTTCTTCTCGAAATTCTATATTAGTCATATTATAATAATTCAGATGTGAATTGTCAGGCATATTCATTCGGACAAACATTTTTATATCCCCGCTTTGTCTCGGAGTATTGTGTCGGAGGATAGGAAATTAGCTCGGGCATTAGGAACCACCGAATCGCCGATTATTATACACGATTCACAGTTGGAAAAGCGGGACCAGAGAGCACGAGCACAACTAAGGACGATTCCGTTCTTTCTGGAGTTAGGCGTCTCGCGCTTCGTGTACGACGACCTCTGGGCCCGCGAGTTTCAGTTGGTGAACCACGGCCATTGTTCTCCCGGGGCAATAACACTATCCGATGTTTCGTTTCCGCTGACTCATATTGCCACCGAGAAACAACTGCGGTCGAAGGACGAACAAGATCAGGGACAAGAGTTCATCTCACAGGCAGACGTCACATGGGAGTTGTTCAAAGAAGGCACAGAGGCGACAGGCGGACAATACGTGTTTGTCACCGATACGCCCACACCTCATATTGAGTCCCGAATCCCCGTTCCAAGGCGTTCAGTTGCAGATCAGTTCAATGCAATCAGCTTCGAGTATGAACAGCTGATCCACGAATACGTGAAGTCAAACGTTGAATCCCGGCTCCCTCTTTACGATACCAAGAACTTGTACTTCCACCGAGTCTCAGAACATCATGCCACCCGAGGTGCACCGGCATCCGAACTTGTTGAGTTGTTCGATTACGAACGCGCCCCGATCGAAAGTCCCGTCTGGGAACCGTTACACTTCTTTATAGAACACGAACTCGAAGAGGTTTTGGAGGAGTACGAGGCACACGTCACGACTGCCCTTCGGTCGTGGATCGAGTGGGGCGATACTGAAAAGATCGCAAAGCGAATGATTGCGACCCTTCACCGATGTAATTTCGACAGCGGGGAACTGACCGAGTACCAGCATTCAGACCAACGATGATCCACCACTAATGACGGACGACATTTACACCTACGCAGACGGAAAATCGACCAAAGACCTGGCCAGCTATCAAGGCGTTCGTGGAGCCGAAGTCAAGGCAATAGCTACGAACGTTCAAGGCTCGACGCCCATATCACAAGTGCACCAGGATTTCGTTCGACCGGCAGATGATTCGAATACGGACTCCGTAGATGACACGGTACAGTTCCTCCACGCCATCGACATAATCGAGAAACCGTCCGAACGCGTAGTCGAACCAATCGACGACCAACCGTTCTCGGAGTATCCATTCGAAATTCGAGTGCTTCACCATCTCAAACAGCAGCAGGACGCTCAAGATCACTTCGCCCGGATTCAGGAAGTTATGATTGAGAAAGAAAAAGACAAGGAGGTCCGCCTCTACGACAAAGGCAACTTGAAAGAAGACCTCGAACGGGAAGCAGACGACTACCCCTTCGACTGGACCGTTCAGAAGGTCGAGATGTGGTACAACCTGATGGCACCAGTAGGCCTCATTTCGATAAAAGATAACCAGGAAATCGGAACGAGTCCATGTCCCGCGCTGATTTACGACCTTCTCAAAGAGTTCGAGCGTGAGGAGGGCTCAAACAGCATCCGCGAAGCGCTGGACTGGATCGAAGAACACTTTTTCGCGTGCTATGCGTCACGGGGCGGCGTTCCCCGCGTCTATCTGGGGCTTAGCGATACCATGAAGACGATGATCGAAGACGACGTGCTGGCACTAAAGACACCGAGTGACGCTACTTATCAGGTGAGGATTCCAGCGACAAAAGCTGACCAGGTGAGCCGGTTCGAACTCAGCGAACGACCAGACAAGCCGGCGTATCGATATCCGCTTGAACATGATGAGGTGGCTACGTTATGAGTCTTCTTGCCGACCAGAGACCCTGGGACGACGAGGTCGTTCGGACATATCTTACAGCAACTGCACAACAAAAAGATGATCCGAAGACCTTCTACAATACGCACCTTGATATCGACCGGATTTATGCAAAATTCTTACCTCGATATCAGGATGAGTTCGTAACACAGGAGCAGTTCCGAGACGAGTTAGTTGATTCACCCATCGACGCAGATATCCGAACGTTCATCGTTCGCGGAGAAACCGGGTCTGGGAAGAGCCAACTCTGTCAGTGGTTGGACTACGAACTCGCGGGGAAAGGAGAATCGGAGGGTGCACCGGATCGAATCCCGCTACACATCAAGGCCAACCAGACGAACATAGAGCACATTATCTCAACACTTGCCGAACCACTCGGTGAGGACCCCGAGATTAGACAGGTAACAGAACTAGACGCGGAAAAGGTGGCTGATGCGATTGTCAGAAATCTGGTTGCAAATCCGGGACAGAAACTTGCGGATGCTAACATTGATCGAATAATTCAGGAAGGCAATCTGGAGTCGATGCTGGCGTCGAACATACAGGAGTATCAGAACGGTCTATATGAAGGTGATGAAACCGACTTCGATCCTAACCTCATCTCGAAGGAAGACTACCGGGATATCGCTCTTTCCCTCGGCACCGATTCTGTATTCCACAACAAAAGGCAGGTGCTTCGACAGGCACTTCGAGACGAGATCCACCGACACTTCTCACACGTCATTGGTGTAGATGACTTCCAAGGGCAGCTCCGAGACTACGCTCAGCGCTACGTAGAGGAACTCGACAAGCGACCGGTAATCATCTGTGAGGATGTCACTACGTTCTCGGTGCTGAAAGAGCAATTGCTCGACCAAATCATTCAGGTCGAGAGCGCGACCTATGATATCGTACTCGGCTACACCACCGGGTTCGAACAAGACGACCTGCAGGATGCACTCAGTAACCGTGGCAACGAAGACGCGTTGACATACCTTCAGGACCGCTCTGAGGGGTACCTGAGTCTGACACAGGACGGGGTTGCCTACTTCCTGGACAACTCGCTATCGGTGGATCTTGTTCACAAGTACATGGATGTGATCAAGCGTGAATCCGGAGCAGAGATCAACGAATCTACTGAATCGGCCTTTGACGGACTCTACCCGTTCAACCGAGCGTTCGTACAGATGGCATACGATCATCTCTTAGAGGATGGGTCTCCTCGTCGCACACCACGCGTACTATTACAGAAGGTCGTACGACGCGTGCTCCTCTCGGACGATCCGCCATACGAAGTGGTGGATAAGAACCCGAACGTGGACAACCAAGTGACCCCTATCGATCCCGGGTCGTACTCAAACCAAATGCAAAAACTCGCCACATGGTACGGGTATCGTGACGAGGTACGCGATGATTCGTCAGAGATTCTTATCCATCGTGGCGTACTGGAAGCGTTCGAGTTCGATACAGACGGTGAAGGGACGGTTGACTACGAGGGGGCCAACTACGTTGCGTTTCATCCGAACGAAGCGGCGACTCGCATTCTCGGAAACGCCGATAACTCCCGGCCATCAATCCCAGCGTCAGAAGAAAGCGAGTCAGAAATCACCAAAACACCGGGGACAGAAAAGGAAACGAAAACCGAGATCGATAAGAAAGAGAAAACTAAGACCAAAACAAAACAGGGCGGCGAGGGGGAAGATACGGATCGGCGGGAGAACCAGATCAACGACTTCTTAGAGTGGGTGGAGACCGGCGACAGTTACCCGAGTTCGGAGGTACTCCGTTCCGGAGCAGAATCAGTATTGGGGATGTGGCACGATCCCACAAAACTCGGGAACACGAACTCTTCGAGAGATCCAGCAACTGCTATCTACTATACACGCGGTGAGAAGGTCCCAGTGTCCATCGAAGGGCCAGACGAGCGTGATGGCCTGTCAGTAATGCTTCCGTTCGGAAAGGAGTACATGGATCTCTACTTCGAACTGTTGGAGGTCGGAATGAATGAAGACGGGGAGCTTCCCGAGTCCGCAACAGTTGAACAGCTGCGGTCGTGGGCGACGAATTCCGTCGTCGGCTTCCGACAGAAGATGCGTAAGGAGATCGAAGACGATAAAAACGGTATGCTTCCTCCCGGACTTACGATAGAGCACACTATCTTGCTCGGCAAATTGTTGCTCTCGAACGCTGAGTTCGGGACGACCGAATTCGACCGTGAAGCCATATTCGATCGACAGGTTCCCAGAGATCGAGAATACGAGAGTCCTATTCGAGAAGCCCTCTCAGACGAATCCAGTCTCAGATCCACACTCGGTGGACTCAAAGATCGCCGGAGGGACATCGAGGGACTCGTTGATGGATTCTTCCTGTTGAAAAAGAACCTCGTGGATCATGATCGACTCGACCCTGTTCGAAAAGATATCGCGTCGGATCCTGATAAGTACCTGCAGTTGGCACAACAGATCGATACGGAGAAACTCGACTACCCAAGTGCGTACAATATTGGTACAAGTCGTTCTTCCAATAAGAAGACCAGCGTCGTAACATTCTTGAACTCTATTTCGGATTACGCCATCGAACTGTCCCGTCTGAGTGACGAAGACCTCGAATCGCACTTTGAATCCGCGCTGGATCCGATTCAACAGTGGCACGACCCGAGCCATAGGGCGGACGAGATCGAATCCATGCTAGATACGCTGATTGAGTGTCTTGGTATGTTTGGCGTGACGAAACTGGAGCGCTGGGAGAACGTTCAGCAGGAATTGCACGAGAAGAAGTCCATCGATCTTACCACATTCAACGAATCTATATCGTCGTTCGTCGAGTTGGAGGCGGAGTCGCCGCTCGAACGGGTCGAACTCCTCCATGAGTTCCAAGCAAGCAAAGAGGACCACATAACCTGGGAAGTGTATCGAACCTTCGACGAGATTATCGAGGAGTTATCCGGGCTCGATGTCTCCGAAAGTAGCGACCTGCGAACGCAGATTCAGGAACTGAACGAGGTCACAGAATATGAATCCGCTCGAAGTGATGTCATCAATGCGGTGAATTCCTACTAATAATGAGTAACGCTGCAACACTTTCAAAGGCAGTCGAAGCCATCGAGAAGCAAGCAGATCGTAAGGAGAGGGCCGAGAATATCGACGAAAAGGTAGCCACGGCTAAGGGAACAGTATCAAGCCTGAACAGCGACGTGAGAGAACTCGCTGAAGCGGTCGAAACCTTGCAGTTCTACCGACGATTGCTAAATGAGATGTTTGAGGGGAATGAGACACCAAGAGTTCAAGCCGCGCTTGACGAGGCCGAAGACGCTGTTAAGTCAGATAAGGCCGACATTGTTGATGCAGTGGTCGAAAACACGGGAGGTGGCCCAGGGACACCGATTAACGAGTTGCGGAAGGACGTAACTGCTGCGACATCCTCAGTCAGCAAGGCGACAGACATCGTCAAGGAGCGGCTCCGAAGCTACAAGAATGAATGGGAGAAGCGCCTCTCTTCGGCACGGGACCTGCAAGAAATCATCGGCGGACAAAACGACGAATTCGCCAAAACGGTCAATTGGCTGGAACAGATCATCACGACAAATATGTGGGAACCGGAGCGAACCGCATCCACAGTGGTCAACAACTGGGAGAACGCTACCAGGCAGTGGGAGAACCACCAGGAGTTGCAAGGACTCGACGCGTTCCAAGAGACTCACGGCCTGAGTGATGACACTGTCGAAGCGGTCGAACGGTTAAGTTCGCGCTCCAGTCTAACTCTGGCCGATGTGGATGTCGAGGTACTCCGCGAGTTGAAAGGTATTGACCAGTTAGCGAATGCTGTCGAGTTGAGTATTTGAGTGATGCTACGAGGGATTCAGCGATGAACGATCCTGCTCGCCACGCTGCTTCGATGCGGGAGGCCTACCAGACCTATCTCCAGGGGCGTGGCGGCATACCTGCTCGAAGTGTTTCACAGCGGTTACAACCGGATTCGGCTGGGGAATCGACACTCGCAGGGATGCGAGGTCCGTATTTGCAGGCGCTACCGATCGCCAACTGGAGCGATACGGACTGGGAATCGTTTGCACAGAATCAGTCACTACATCCGAACGTAATTCGGGCGTTCAAGCAAGAAGGATTCCGACGGCTCTACGACTTCCAAGAACGGAGTGTCAGTACCATTCTCGACGGTGATGATACTGTCATCACCGCAGCAACGGGTCGAGGAAAAACTGAGGCATGGCTCATCCCGATTCTTGACCGAATCGTCACCGCCAAACGGAATGAAGATTCCGACGGTCGAACACCGACGAAGGCGCTGCTACTGTATCCGACGAAGGCCCTGGCACAAGACCAGTTCAAACGCCTCGTCCAAATCCTCTATCGTATCAACCGGAATCTCAGACAGAAAGAGTGGGTCACGGTTGGGATTTACGACGGTGATACGCCTCGAAACAGCTACGAATCAAAAGCACAGGGGTACCTGAACCGGACTTTCCAGCACTTCGGCTGTCCCGGTGCGAACGACGAACTGGAGAAATGCCAGAACTGTCGGCAGGGCGTGTTCGTTGAGCGAACGACTGACGACTACCGTCTTCGTCCCGACAAGCCTCGCTGTGAAACCGACGCGGACCACAAGGTCCCATTGGATTTCGTCCGTTTGACGAAGAACTCCGTGTTGGAATCCGGAGCTGATATCATCTTGACCAATCCGGACACCCTTAACTACCGTCTGCTCAACGTCAATGCTGAAACGGAGCAAGAGGCCTTCGTTTACGATCCGTCGTTCCTGGTATTTGACGAGGTACACACCTACGACGGACTGCTCGGGAGTTATACGGCCACTCTGGTCAAGCGACTCCGACGGCTCCGCGAGCAGAACGACAGTAACCCGTTACAGGTGATTGGGAGTAGTGCGACCGTCGATAACGACGCGGAACTGTTCCGACAAATCAGCGGTGCAACCGACATCAGTAGGGTGAGCGAGGAGCCACGCACACTCACTGCTGACCCACCTGAGGAAGCGCCATCCGTTCTGTATGAAGACATTGTGTCAGCGGATTCAATCGTCAAAGCAGGCAGACAAGAAAACCAAGCCCCTTCTCAGCTGGGAGACATCGACCTGAACATCCCGGAAGCGGAGTCACTTGACAATGAACGGGTCGAAGAGCGGGTCGCTGACGATCTGTACGATTTCTACACTGACGAGAACCCTACCGATTCCGTGGTGAAGACGCTACAAGCACTCCATACTGACCTGTCGAACGATCCTCGTTCACCCGAGGCATTCATCCAGGATTGTGCTGATCGGTTCGATATTTCGATAGAGGCGGCAGAAACATTAGTTGATAATTTCCAGCGGATAGGGCAGTTTGCAGGATTGCTCGAAAGCCGAAACCACCTCTTTTCGTGGCCCCTTGACGGGTTTTACGCCTGCGCCGCCTGCACCGCAGTATACCGCTCGCCGCAGGAGCGTTGTGAGGCCTGTGGAGAAGACTTCGTAACCCGAGCGACGTACTGCCGCCAATGCAACGAAGAGTACCTTGTGGCGAACGCCTGCTCCCGCTGTGGGCAGCTGGAACCCTACGTCCACACCGACGAGGGACTAATCGGAGAGGACGAACACGAATTCTGTTCGGCGTGCCTCTCGTCGAGCGGAAGTTCGATCCCGATGCATCGTGTGACGTTCCGGCCATACCACGAGTGCACCAGTTGCGGCACACACGAGGGACGGAGCGTCATCGCCTCCTGTCCAGACTGTGGCTCCCCCGGAGTCCCGACCGGCGACGATGAATACACCTGTCGAAACCCGTCCTGTGGCTACGGGTGGTCCGAGACCCCGACGTGTTCAGTATGCGCTACCTCCGATTTTGAACTCGCTACTGTTCCCGGTTCAATCGTTTGTAGCGAATGTGGTGAACACCACGAGCAGGACGTGCTCCCGACGACGTGTGAATGCGGGACAGAGGTGAACAGTACACGACTCTTGCCGTGGGTCTGTGCAGATGAGAGTTGTGATGCTGTTCACTTCACTCGTGATCCACCAAGACAGTGCTCCTGCGGTTCAACCGACTTTGCGAAAGGTGGGCTGGCTGAATTAGCTGTGACTCTCTCGTGTTCGGAGTGTGATGGCGAAGTCGTTCCGGGTGGAGATTGCGGATGCGACGCTCCAGACTACCAGGTCAACGAACAGCCATATCGCAAGTACCGAACATGGGACGCCAACGGGAACGTCGTATCGCCACTTGAACATCGGAATGCGATGCCGTGTTCGCATGGACTGTACTCGACGGTCGTTGGTGACGCGTTCGACGAACTACTACGGAGTCCGACGAACGTGGCGGTAACCACCTCCCAGTATCTCCTCCGGGATCTCGTTGACGACTCTGGATTCGACGATGCCAAGCTCCTGTCTTTTTCAGACTCTCATCGGGACATGAAGGATCTCGACCGGGCATTCACCGACCCTGAGGTCGAAACCGTACTGGATCAACTTATCCTGACGTCGATATCGCTCGAACAGCAAGCGGTCGCTCCGGACGATTTGGGGCCCGAAGACCTCGAATCGCTTCGCCCAGGAGACGAGGGGAAAGGTACCAGTAAAACGACGGACTGGGTGCCACTCGACGCTGTCACAGATACCGCGTATGAGTTACTACTCGTACTCGAATCAGAACTTGGTGGTGAGGATGTCCGAAGCGCGGCCGGAATCGACCTGGGTTCAGTGATTCTCGGGACATCATACATATCCAATCAAGAACGAGCGATAAAGGATCGACTCCGGCGGCGAGCGGTTCGTCACATCGGCGAACAGCGTGGCACTGGCGGCGTTTCACTCGAACGAGACGGACTCATCGACGTTCGACTCAATCCGGTAGTCGGCGACGAACTGAGCGATGCTGAGAAAGAAGTTATTGGAGCTCTCGTCGCCGCGGGGAACAACGCCCTCCAGGAAGATATCGTAGGTGATTCAGGACCACTGGATGCGGCAGCCAATCGCCTCTTGCAGCAGGATGTCTTCGTCCGACGAGACGATGATCGCCTCGCGCTCTCACCGGGTGCGGTAGAGATCATACACGCAGGAGTTGGAAACATCGGCTACGACCCGGACGCGAACGAATACTACTCGACGATACACCGACGATTCGGACATGGCGAAAACATAGTCGATTGCCCAGACACGCTACGGGACCGCGCTGACGTATCACACCCGCGATTCACCGAACGTGCCTACACCGCGAGTCGGAGTCGGATCGCGCTCCTCCTAAGTCGGCTTTACTACGGTTCGACACCGAAGATGGAGCGCCGTGAGATCGAACACCGCTTCCGAAGCGAACCCTCGCCGAACTTCCTCTCATCTGGACCCACCATGGAATTGGGTGTGGACATCGGAGCGCTGGACGCACTCCTGATGTATGGGACGCCGCCGAACATGAACGCCTATCTTCAGCGAGTCGGACGAGCAGGACGGTCCTCGCATTCATCGCTGGTACACAGCGTCAGCCAGCGGAATCCGATTGATTACTACTACTACGACGAACCGACCGAACTCATCACGGCCGACAAGCAACCCGTTCCGCTCAACGAACACAACGCCCGAGTCCTGGAAATATCACTTACATGGGCTGTTTTCGATTACGTCGCTTCGGAATTCGTAATTCCATGGGATGTCTCTCAGCATGACGTTACCGGCGGCGAAGAAGTCGTCCGGCGAAAAAGCGCAACCCTCGCACAGCGTGAGGATGCCTCGAAGTACACACAGCTACTGGCAAAGTCAGTCTCGTCGCTGGATTTGGACGAAGAATCATCCCGGCTTCGGCCGCTCGGTATCACTATCGAGGACAACGAATCCGAGATACGATCTCACCTCGAATCCCTGCTGAATTACGCGTACTGTCCGAACTGTCACCGACGGTATGAGGCCAAACAAAACGGGGAGACGTGCCAAGAAGAGGAGTGTGATCGAACACTCATCGATGCAAAAGAGGCACACGGAGAATGCATTGATACCGCACTTCAGAATGTGACAGAGGTGTTTGTAGACGGATACCGGAATTACACGGATCGAATTCGGGACCGGATCGGCGCTCTCGAAGACCGCAGGCGGGGACTGGTCGCCAAGCGTGATGCTGCAACAGAGGGGGAAGACATCGAACGACATGAGCGAGCAATCGAGCAGGTTGATTCCCGCGCCGATGTCCTCTCAGACCACCTCGAAACACTCTCTGGAGAGAGTTACGGCGACGTACTGACCGAAGCGTTCGCTGAGTACGCGTTCAACCTTCGGTCGGTATCTGACTCGGTAGATATCTCGGTCGTTGACGAAAAAGGTGAACCGACACAGATCGGTGACGACAGGGGCGGTCGGTCAAGCCGACTCGCTCTGGGGGAACTCCATCCAGGAGCTGCCTACCTCCATGAGCGTCGTCCGCACGTTGTGGCACAGGTCATCACCGATGACAAGGCATCGGCCGATCTCCGAGATCACGTCGAAGGAGCGATCGATGTCGAGGAGTCGCCGCTTACTTCCGAGTTCATTTGCACCGAGTGTGGAGACGCTTCGACGGATCGGATGGCCGGTTGCGAGTGTGGGAGTAGGCAGTGGCAAGAGCGTCGTCTGTATTCGATGGAGTCTGTGGAAGCGACACTCGATACGCAACCCCTCCCGAACGAACTCGACAAGGCAGGAACCGTCTACGAAAAGCCAAGCGAGCGTGTCCAAAACACATTCTCGCGCCGGCACACCGAAATCCTGCGCTTCGACTCTTCAGAGACGTTCTCGCTGGTGTCCGAAGATGGTGAAGAGATCGGGACACTCTCGTATGGCGAGTATGATATCCTCGAATACACAGAGTCGTTCCGCGCCAAGTACCAGTCCGGTGGAATCGACGACAGCGAAACGAAATTCCAGGTATGTACTGAACCGGACTGTCCCGGTATCATCTACGAGGACTACGAGGATACCCGGCGGTGTTCGGCGAACCCCGACCATTCTCCCGACACCGAGGGGACAGACGCTTCGTTCGCCCGATTCGGCTACGAATACGAAACGGAAGGTGTGAGACTCACACTTCCGGATGCCGGCACCGATGCAACGCACACGCTCGCACACGGCCTTCGACTCGCACTACAGAAGCTGTCTGGCGTTCCGATCCGTGATGTCTCAGAGCACGTCGGCGACGCCCACGTTGATGTGTTCGATGCACAGGAGGGTGGCGCTGCTGTCGCCCGACAACTGGTTCAAGAACGTGATGGCGAGTTCCAAAACTTCGCCACGGCGATGGAAATGCTCGAAACCCAGTTCCGCTGTGACTGCACTGACGGTTGTCCGCGATGCGTCTACCAATACGGTTGCGCAGAGCGGAATCAACCACAGACATTCGATCTGGATAGCATACGTTCGCGTATTCTGGGTGAAGAGGTCAAATTACGGCGGCCTGGGATCGAGGAATAATTTGACTCGGATCTGTTGAAACCCTTGACATCTGATAAGATCTCTATGCTGACTACAGAGTATTGTGGTCAGACCTGACGGTAGATTCAGCTCAAGATGAGTCCTACCGGATTCACTGTCGAGTGGATGCACTCACTCACTGCTGGAAGTCTCGGTCAGTAGAGTATGAGTATATTTATTGCCGTTCTGAGTCTTGCAGTTCTCGATGGAGAGGACAGTTGAAGGAGACAAATGGGTTACTCGCGGATGGATCAGCGTTCTTGAGGTATTATACAAGACAGACGTTGTTGTCAGTCTCGCGCACATACGTACCTCTGATACAGACTACGCAGTTGTTGAGCAGTTATCGTCAGACTCTGAAATACTTACGGAGACTGAACTAACTGAGAATCAAGCGATAATTGAGTTAAATCATCTTCTGGAGGAAGGCCTTGTGGATTATATAAGGCCGTTCGAGGACACCGATTTTGTAGTATACCGATTAACAGATGCAGGGTATCAGGTGGCACATGAGCGAAAGCGAACCGAGATGGAAGAGAGGTGGCGCTCTGAAAGTCGCAAAATTGATGTCGTACTTACGATAGCAACCGGATTTCTGGCTGCTGGAGCGTTCGTCCAGGTATATTTAGCATACAGAGAACTCCAGTCTCCCAGTCAGTGGTTGCTTTTGACAGGTGCAACACTCGTTGTTATTCTCACAATTTCACTAATTGTTGGTCGGCGTGGCGTCCGTGGCCCGAGTTTTTGGTAAATGGGTGGTTGATGGGTAGGTACAATACCTGTGGGCAATGACGAGGTTGAGCGACTGATACGTCCCTTTATTCTCCCCAAATTAGTTTACCTTCCCCTGGTAATTGCTATATCTGCATCAAAAGCGAGGCAAGTCTTCTATGGTTGATACACTTTCGAAGGAGGAATTCCGAGCGCGGTGGAAAGAGGTTCATGGGTGGAAGATTCGTGGCGGCAAATCCGACATTCTGGAGCACGAAGACGGGCCGCTTTGGGTCATCGCAGGACCAGGAACCGGGAAAACAGAGGCTCTCATTATCAGGACGCTCAAGCTACTGACTGTAGAGGGCGTACCCGCAGAGTCGATCATGCTGACGACCTTTACGGAGAAGGGTGCTGAGGAACTCCAAGACCGGATTACGAACGCGGTTGAGGACTTCGGATACGGCGACGACATCGATGTCGAAAATCTTCGTACTGGGACGCTTCACAGCCTCTGTGACGAGGTCATGCGCGAGTTCCGATATCCGGAGTACATCGACCTCGAACTTCTCGACGGAGAAGATCAAGAGTTCTTTATCAAGCGAAATGCCGAGGCGGTTGACTGGGTCAAGAGTAACTCCGAGGTCTACGAGTACTTCCGTCCAGTCATGCCGCGGTTTAGTTCGGAATACGGACCGAACACCTGGCAAGCCACCCAGATAGCCACACAGGTTCTCAACAAAACCCGACAGTATCTGGTTGATCCAGACGAGTTAGCCGAAGCCGACGAGTCGGTGCTTCGAGAACTCGCTGACGAACTGTCTCGATATCAGGAGACGCTTGCCGAAGAGTACCGAACAGATTTCGCAGAACTCCAGCTACATTTTCTGAACTTCCTCGATTCGGAGTTCGGTCGGAGTTTCGTCAACGGTAACGAGGAGTTGGATCAGCCGCCACTTGAGTACGTACTCGTCGATGAGTATCAAGATACGAACCCGCTTCAGGAAGCTATCTACTTCGAACTGGCGCAGGCCTGCGACAGCGATATCACTGTCGTCGGAGACGACGATCAGGCGATGTACCGATTCCGAGGTGGATCCGTTGAGTGTATGGTTCGGTTCGGCGAGAAGTGTCGGACGGAGTTCGGCGTTGAACCGGAAACGGTTCAACTAACACAGAACTTCCGCTCGCATTCCGACGTCGTCGATTGGATCAACAGATACATTGGAAATCACCAGAACCTACCGTCCTCTGCTCGGGCAGGGGAGAAGGAATCGCTTGAGTCCGCCGCTGGTATCGATGGAGATTACCCAGCAGTTAGTGCAATACTGGGCGACTCTCGTCGTGACGCTGCCGACCGAATGGCCTCCTTCATCGAATTCCTGCTTGATGAGGGAATTATCGACGATTACAGCCAGATCGCGCTACTCCTGCGGAGCACGCGGGAATCTCCCCAGAATGCTCAAGACTTCGTTGATGCGTTACGGGACGCTGGAATACCGATATACAATCCGCGGAACAAGGCACTCACCGAGCAGGAAGAAGTCCAACTGGCGTTAGGAGCACTCGTAACGCTGCTCGACCGCTATCATGCCGTCCGCGAAGCGGACTACATGCGTGGCCGATTCCTTGACACGGTAGACGAGTGGACCGAGCGGTTCGACGAGTTCCGCAAGACGAACGAAGGTTCCGAACTCGATGAATACATCAAACGATCGTACGAGAGCTTAGACCGGGCAGGATTCGAAGAGGAACTGGAAACGGTTCAAGACGTGTTTTACCGTATCCTCTCACGTGAACCCTTCAGTACCTGGCGTGAAGAGGATCCGAACCGCTCGGTTCGACTCGCTCGACTCTCGAACCTCATCGAAGCGTATTCGAACGTGTACAGCGGGAATCTCCGTACATCGGCCAATATCCCAGGTCATTTCTCTCATGGATGGCTTCGGGGATTCTACTATAATTTCCTGCAATACGTCGCAAACTCAGGATTCGATGAACCAGAGGATCCGTACGACCAGATTCCCGAGGGACTTGTCCAAGTGATGACCGTCCATCAGGCGAAGGGACTTGAATTCCCTGTGGTGTTCGCTGGAGACATCAACAAACGAGACGGCCCAGGAGGTACGCATTTCATGGAGAACGAGTTGGCACCGTACTCGGGGCTTTCGCTCGATTCAACGCCAGAAGAGCGTGCGGACAGAGACAATGTCCGTCGTTTCTTCGTTCAGTACTCACGAGCGCAGGACCAACTCGTATTGACTGGATCCAGAAGTTCGGTCGAACAGATCGCGCTTGGCCACGATACAACCGGCGAACCACTCCATACAGAGTGGTTTGACGCGAACGACGCAGAAATCGGGGAAGAAGCTGATTTCGACCGCTACCGGACAATAGACCGTGATTTCGAGGCCGACGACGGGCCACGCCGTCGCTACAGCGTGACCGGGGATATCCTCTCGTACCGACGGTGCGCCAGACAGTACGGACATTTCACGGACTTCGGCTTCTCGCCAGCTGGGTCGGGACAGCTCTACTTCGGTCAGGTGGTACACCGGACGCTGGATCGGATTCACCAGCAATACAAGGGACAGATCGAAGGCAAGGAGGCGGGTGTGGTTCCAGACGAGGGAACTGTCGAAGAGTACTTTGAGCAGGTAAGCGAGTCGCTGGTCTCTCGGGGGATCTACCCGATGAGCGAGAAGGCTGAAGAGAAAGCGCTTGAGTACATAAAACGGTTTAACAGCCAGATGGGCGATGAGTTGTATCCTGCCGTGAAGGACACTGAGCACCAACTCAAGCGCCAACACGAGGATTTCGTTCTGCAGGGCACAGTAGACGTGCTAACACGGTCTGCTGCTGACGACAATGATCCCAGTGACTGGGAGATTTGGGATTACAAAGCGTCCCAAGTTCCACCGGAGGACAGCCAAGACATGCAGAACTATCGGTTCCAGATGCAGGTATACGCGGGGCTATTCGAACTGAAAAACGGCGACTTGCCCTCCCGCGCAGTACTGTACTTCCTTGGCGAGAGAAATCCCGAAGACGCCATGGTCGAGATTTCATTTACCAGGGATAAAATTGACCGTGCAATCGAGATATTCAGTAACACAGTCAACAATATCGAGGACAGTCGGCGCATGGAGTCGTGGCCCGCTCCAGATCCGGAGGAGGCACCGACAGAGGAGACTTGTGCCGACTGTGACCTCCGGTGGGACTGCCCCGCCGTCGAAGGGAGATATCCACTACGGACCCCTTGAGACACAACCTCTAAACACTGATACGAGGGGATCTTAATCATCTCGGCACTACGAATTCCCTTTCCAGCTCTGCCCTTCTGTATAATCCTTAGCTACAGAAACTCCTGTTCCGTCTTATCTTCCTACACCCTAAAGACTTCACTTCGGGTGTTTGTAAAGATGAACGGCCGCACACCACTGCGGCCCGAAAAACCCGACGCACCACCGTCGGGTTTTGTGCGGGTGAACCTCGGCCACCATGCCGAGGGGTCACTCTCTCTTGGGGAGCCGGATCGCACATCTCTGAGCGCCCGGCATTGTGTCGACACAGCTGAGCCTACTTCAATGCCCGCAAAACTGAATGTAGGAGTTTGTTTACGAACTCCTACATTCAAATGAGTGGAACCTTCTATTGCTTATAAACCACCAATCAGATCATGACCCAAGAAACAAATTCCAACATTCGCGCGAAAGTGTGGTTGGAACCGACCCAAGTGGATACACTTCGGAACGCTTGCTACGACGACACCTTCGCCTCATATCTTCAGCAGCGAAACGATGCGATCATCGGTCTGCTTTACGACAGTGGATTGCGAGTAGGTGAACTTGTTCAGGTTGATGTCGAGATGCTGCGTGACAATAATACAGCGCTTTACCTACCAGCAAATGTTCAGAAAGATTATCCGAACGAGAATACTCCCAGTGCGGTAACGATCAATTTGGATAGTGAGACCACCCGAACGCTGAATTCCTATCTGGCTTCAAGATGGAAGGAGACTGAATCCCTGTTTCCGTCAAGGAAATCAAACCGGATCTCCGAGCAAGGCATCCGATACATGCTCCATGCAGTTGCTGAGACTGCTGATGTTCAACCATTCAAACTGGATGGTAGTCGTGGAGACCCAAGTGATGTGACGCCACACTCATTGCGTCACAGCGTCGCTTACCGAATGCTCCATGAGAACAACGGGAATACTCTTTATGACGTTCGCAACCGTCTCAGACATCGTTCTATCCAAACAACAGAGCGCGTCTACGACCACTTCAGAAGGGTCTGAAAGGAACAGCACGAACACCAGACATGCAATCGCAGTCCTCGACTGTTCTCATCTCATCGAACTCTGTGATACTTGAGTCAAAGGTCGGGCTCAAGGATCACGGAATATTCTCGATTAACCCGATAGAATGTACCCGTCACCATCCACACGACTTGGTAGTTTCAAATCAACAATCTCTGCTGTTATTCTGGTTCCGAAGGAGAGCATGTTGAATTCAGGAACGAAACGCCCCACTTCGATTGGACCATACTCCTGCAAACTCTCATCAAAATCCTCTGGCTTGTGTGCTGGCTTGTACTGACCAGGCGCTACACAAATTATGTAACAGGAGTATCCTTTATTCAACATCACATCGAGTTTCCGATACAAAGCACATAGCCGACTCTTATAATAAAGTTCAACAACGACTGGTTCTGGTTCTTCAATGACGACATCTGCTCTCATCGAACCACCTCCTTTTTTGATATCTGATTCAATATCAACGGTTTCTCGATCGTACCCAAGCTGAGTACAAGCGGTTTTTATTGCTTTCTCACAACCTACTTGATGTACAACAGAATTCTGGGGACGACTGAAACAATCATCCTTCCCACTACTGTGTGTGAAGAGTTCGTGCTGATCTGCCCTTCGATTAAATTCTACTTCGTCATTACAGAGCAGGCAACAGTAGGTGTCTGTATCTGAGAACAGCGACTTCGGGTCTATGACATCAACTCCAGATATCAGTTGATCAGATGAGCTGTGTATGGCGGTGAACATCGGTTATCGAACCTCCGGCGGCGCGAGATTTTTCATCGCAAAATCGGAACTCGGAACGAACCGTCCAGCAAGCTCAGCAAGTTCCCGTGTCCGCTCGATATCAGCCAGATTATGCTTCAGAAGTGGTAGCCAGTCTCCGTTTTCGAACGCTGTGACGGCTTCTTCACTGTCTGTGAATGGATCACAATTGTCGTCACCAATGAGTGTATTGTAGACGCCCACCAAGTCACCAACATCGTTTGTGGCAAACCGGCTTGTAGCCTCCATTGTGTCTGCGTAGGCAATATCACCGAAAGGCCACGGAACATCATTTCGGATGCAGGCAGATCGGAGAAATGGAAGATCAAACCCCCCATTCCAGGTTTCCCCATTGTAGGCTGTGAGGTAATGGATATCGCCGTCAATCCGATTATCAGCGAAGTCATCGAGAGTTCGAAGTAGCATCTCTTCGTTCGCTACTACAGTGAGTTCGGTTTGATTATCCGTACATTGATTGAGTGCTTCTGTAAGGGAGTCAGTGGAGGCGTGACGGTCCCCAGTATTTAGCACAATCCAATTGGTCAGTTGATGTGATATCCCAGCAACAGTTACTACAGCCTGGTCATCTAAGCCAGAGGTTTCAATATCGAATGCAACTGGTGCAAGATTACCCATGTTGAATAGTAGTCAATGTATGAATATAAGTTTCCGTAAACCAGGGTGAAAGTGGTTGATAGCCTCATAACACGAACTTTTAAATTTATTTGGGTTCCGAAATATTGGGGCTGGTATTGCAGAATTCTGAATACACCATCCATGCCCATTGATAATAACGTCTTAGCGGGGATGGAAGATCAATCCGAGATACAACGCCACTCAGGGTGAAAGTGTTACAGGTTTCAGAGAACTGGCAATTGCCAACCCATAAAAATAAAATTACGTCTCTCCCACAGCAGAGATTACCCTGTCGTAAATTCCAAATTTATATACCGCATCTAAGTACGGTTTTCGAACATCTTTTTCCCAGTCTTGATTTTCTTTATGTTGGTACGTCTCACTGTCTGCATCACCACTGTTGCGATCACCCCGGATTCGATACTGTCGAACTCTATCCAAGAGTTCGCCTTCGTGGAGTTCTGATGATCCTACTCTGTGTGCATCAGAAAAGAAGTGTCGGACTACATGGTAAGTGAATTTCTGCTCGGTGGAGAGTCCGTGATCCCACATTATTGCTCTACGGTGTTGTGATCCACAGTCCTGGCACTCAAAGATTCGGCCCGTTTTTTCGGCATCAACTTGATTCCACTTTACCACAGATCCACCGCAGTCAGGGCATTGATTAAGAGATCGTTCTCTTCCGTACTTTTTCACGCTATCAGGGTTATTTTCATTCCTAAATAGCCTAATTGCCATCGCATCAGACCCTAACCGTGCTGGACTCGTACCTCCTTCTTCTTGCTTCTTATTGGTAAATAATGGTTGAACAGTCCGTCCAGTTGTATCTGGACGTACGAGTAAATATTCTACTCAGCTTTGCACGTTAGCGTCAGCTGTTGAATGAACGAACAGGTGATCGATTTCTTCCATCAGGTCATCGACGCCACGATCATTATTGTCCCGAAC
>NZ_JAOPKC010000039.1:0-9535 GCF_025517535.1 Halapricum hydrolyticum | reverse complement strand
GACCATCCGTGTTCGGTTAAGGAGAGAAACCGAGAGACGCTAGCGTTTTGATGAGGTTATCTTCAGAAACCGCGTAGAGAGAGGTTGTGCTACCTGAACTCTCTCCAACACTCATACGACGCCGGTTGACTTCTCTCTTCCCAGCAGACCTCATCGAAGGCATCGCGCGCGAGCGCGATGCCGTCCAACGTCACCGGAAGATCGATATCACGATGCTCGTCTGGTCGCTCATCTTGGGCTTCGCCGTTGACGGCGAAACCCGCTCTATCGCCGCGTTTCAACGCGTCTACCAGACAGCGACCAACAAGAAGGTGTCTCGCTCCAGCTTCTACGACCGATTTACGCCCCAACTCCGAGATCTTCTGAGCGACCTCCTCGCGCACGCGCTCGAGGAGGTCGCGGCTCCTCACACCGCCGTACCGCAACTCACCCAGTTCCGCGACACGATGCTCGCCGATGCAACCGTCTTCAGATTGCATCGGCTTCTCACAGCGTTCCCAGCGACTCACCAAGATCAATCCGGCGCACAGCTGTATCTGGTCTACAATATGACCAAACGGACGCTCGCACAGTTCAGCCTCACCGACGAACGAACCCACGAAAGCAGCCAGTTCCGCACGGGGAACTGGCTGCGTGGGCGGCTGTTTCTGTTCGATCTCGGGTTCTACAGTTACCGTCGCTTCGCGTTAATCGACGAGAACGACGGCTTCTTCGTGAGTCGGTTGAAGACGAACACAAATCCGCGAATCGTCGGTGAGCGACGGAAATGGCGCGGGCGCGCCATTTCCTTGACAGGGAGCCATCTCCAGGAGCAACTCTCGAAGCTCAAGCGCAAGCACATCGATGTGACCGGTGAGTTCGAGTTCAAGCGACGGCAGTATGGTGAGAAGCAATCATTAGCCACCGTAGAGTTCCGCGTCGTCGGTGTCCGTAACGAGGACACCGACGACTACCACCTCTACGTGACGAACCTTCCGGGAGAGTTTACGCCAGAGCAGGTAGCAGCGCTGTACAGCCTGCGATGGAAGGTTGAGTTGCTGTTCCGGGAGCTGAAGTCACGGTATGGACTGGAGAAGTTCGAGACGGGCGATGAAGCGATTGCAGAGTTGCTCGTGATGGCGGCTCTGCTGACGCTGACAGTCAGCAGAGCCTTGCTAGCGGTGTTTCAGGAGATTGACCCGGATGTGGAGTATCCAGAAGAACGCTGGGCGACGACCTTGCGGTCGGTCGCCCAGCCAGTACTTGCTGATCTCGCACTTGCTCTCGGGCATCCGCCACCTAACCTTCCTGAACTGGTGCGTCGTGAGGCACGCCAACCAGAGAGATCACGCCTCACCTTGAACAAACGGGTGGCTCAAGCCTTTAATCCGGAGGTATGGCCTTAACCGAACACGGATGGCTATCGACGCATACAGTGACAACATGTATCCAGATCAGAGTCTGATAACTAACGGGTTTGCTATTTAACTTCTATATGATCATACGGGTCTCTGTCATAGGCTTCCTGCATGGCTTCAGTTTTGATATGAAAATTTCCTTGTCGAGCACCACAGTTTCGGCAGAGGAAAGCATACTGTTGATCTACAACTTGGAGCGATGAGTACTCTTTCTTTCGGAGTACATCTCCTACCAAAGATATCGGCTCTGGGGATGTGAGCCCCTCATTAAATGGCCAAGTGATATAGACGTCACTACCACATTGATAACACGTGTATGGGAATCGAATTATCGGTATTTCTCTCATGTTAAGTCCCACTACCTCAATATCCTATATCCTGATCTATTCAGTACCGCTAAAGACTAAGCCTTTCCGGAGGTTCTTGGATATTGATCAGTTACCTCAGAGCCATATTCACTCTGTTCTGAGAGATTGATAGCAAGGAAAACACGGGTGGTTGGTCTATGACTGGTTTCTATAAACTGCACTCGATTAGTTCCGTTGGAGACCGGTGTTTGTCAAGAATCTCGTGACTGATACTGAGCATGTATTCATCATCCAGATCTAAAAAGAATTAGCACAGCAGCGACGACGATACCAGTTCCACCAACCGCTAACACTAGCGCGTCACCCGCGTTAATCAGGAGGTCCTCCCCAGTCCCAGCAAGAGATCCGGTTATCGTGATAGTTTGATTGAACTCTGTGAACAGATAAATTCCCAGTATGACGATGATAGCCACCACAATCAGAATTATAACCGCACTCACCGGATTCTGCTGCCCACGGGGTTCTGATATCACACCAAGGGGTAGGATACAGAGCCTTTTGGATTTTCTTTTCCAGTAAGCTTTGTTTCGGACATTTGCGCAAGACGTGCTGTATATTCACACTATCTGTGACAACAGATAAAATTCTTCCAGTAATGCTGTGTAAGATAGAGAAACAATAGTCAGCAAACCCGAATGGTTTGTTCCAAGTGTTTAATCGTGGAACATCCACTGGATTGGTTTTCAGACACGTCACCCTTCGGCACCTTCACCTCCAGAACCATCAACGACTGAGCTTATCAACCGCTCCGATGTTGTGGCCACCAAGAAGAATACACCAATCCCGAGAAAATATATGTGGGATGCAGACGATCCTACCGTCCGGTGGTCTAACCTCCTAGAGAGACCACCGATCGATTAATTCCTTGGCTAAGTCCTCAGTCCGCTGATCAATATCTTCACTCGTCCAATCTTCATATCTTGATACTTCTTCTGCAATCTTCACATCCGAATCACTGTAAGTTCTCTTCTTGTCGGAAAATGACGTTTCAACTACAGAAGCATGGTCGCTATCTAACAACAGAGTCAGATTCCCAAGCATGTCTTTCTGCTGCTCAAATCTATCATCATCGAGCCTTTCACGCCACTCGTAATAGTCAGGGTCCCCATATGTATTCCGAGGGG
This sequence comes from Halapricum hydrolyticum, assembly GCF_025517535.1. NCBI lineage: Archaea > Methanobacteriati > Methanobacteriota > Halobacteria > Halobacteriales > Haloarculaceae > Halapricum > Halapricum hydrolyticum. Next base: position 6,646 of record NZ_JAOPKC010000039.1, on the reverse strand, counting down.
CAATATGTTCAATATGGAGGTCCTCAATCTCCATCTTCCACGGACCTCGACGCTCCTCTTCGATACTTACCAAGGCTAATAAGGTTCGGAAGTTCCAAGAACCGCGGATATTCATAGAGTTAGCTTTCAGATACTCTTCTATCTCTCCATCAGATGGGGTGTATTCTCTGATACAGTCACGGAGCGTTTGCCGAATATCGTTCTGATCTTCTGTCTTTCTAACCTCCGCTGCTGTACCGTAGATCGCGTCCCGAGTATCGGCGGATGACATCGAGCTTAATTCCATTCGCATAGCCAGAATCGACGCCAGTCTGAAGTTCTCTTTCAATAAGATATCGTCTTCAATATTGTTATAGATGGCGAGAGACAGTACTTCAGAGTGGGTCGAAGCGGAGTTTAAATATTGTAAGTGGCGTATGGCGTCGTCAGGTACATTCCTCCCCTCAACATCGTAACTGTTGCTACTAATTTGTAGGTATATGTCAACCTGATCCTGAAACCACATCACGAAGTCATACACATCATCGTAGTTGTCCAGGACCTTCTCGAAGTTCCTATACAGCTCGCTTTTGTCCACCTGTCTTGGGGTAGGAACTTCGGAATTGATGAGAATCTGCGTCATTGGACGACGAATACGAAGCCGTCTCTGGAATCGGGGGCCACCCAAGTCGTCTTCCAGCAGATTATAGATATGCCCCCACCGACGGGTAATCTCCTTTGACTTCTCTAAATCATCAATATCTTCCGCTGCGCCATGTATCCGAGCCTTGGCGAGAATCTGAGGCGAAACTTCCTTACCTCTCTCATTCTGAGACTGGAAGATTGAATATGCGAGACTTGGGTCTGTAGCTACGGTTTCTACCACACGAAGGTAGTCACAGATATTGTTCAGCAACTCTTCTAGTTCCTGTTCCTCCAATCCGTCGACTTCGCCAGAATAGTACTCATAAGCTTTCCGCACCCGACCGTTGGCATCTTCGACTTCGCCTCGCCAGAGCTTATTGAATTCCTCCTCTGCCTCCTCATCTGCAAGAATAATCTTCGGCTCTGGATCGTCACCTCTGTTGACCTCCAGAATATCCTCCAGACGAACATCACCCAGCCGTCCGTCTTCAGTCCCGAAGTGTGGTGTATCACGGATTGACATCATCAGAATGGAAATCGTAACCATCCGCTGCTGTCCGTCCACGATCTCGTAGAGACTTCCAGAATCCCGTTTGAGAAGAATAATGTTCCCGAGGTAGTGCTGCTCCACTTGCTTACCAATTCGGTCTACGTCCGTCCATAAGTCTCGCCAGTGCTTTTTCTCCCACTCATACCCCCGCTGATACTCAGGTACGTGGAACACCGCTCCTCGCTTTCCACCAAATAGATCTCTAATCTTCTTGTACCGTGCTTCCATAACACCAGCAAAAGGACGGGTGGCTAATAAATCCAAAACATCAATTGGGTCAAAGCCACACTCACTACAATACTCTCCCTAGTACTGCTGAATATGCGCTCTATGTTCAGCAGCGCCTTTGCTAACCCCTCAAATTCTGCTAGTAGAGCGTGAAACAGTGAGCGTGTTCGTCATTCGTCTTCATCATCCGGTAGTCGTCGCGAGAGTCGGTCAAACCGACTCTGAGCTGCTCTTGAGCGCTTCTCTGTCGTCTCAGAGTCGTAAACGACTGAAACCACTTCCCCGTCTTCAAACTCAACGTCAAAGATTGCATCCTGATGTCGCCCTGGCTGGGGCAAATCCGAGCGCTCGATAGTAACGTCGCTAACGACGTCACCATCGTCTTCGATGAGAAGTACAGCGAGCTCGTCCTCAAACCGATCAAGTACCGCTGTGTACGTCCCGCTGAGTGGTTCATTGGTCATGAGTAGACCTCCGTAAGTACGATCTCATTCGACTGATTGCTTACAGTAACAGTGTCACCGGCGTTGTTCCAGATCGGACTACCTGACCCCCAATAGAGGTCTGTCGAATTGTCTGTGCCAATTCCTGAGTGAATAGTAAGCGTTGCTCCCGGAGCGATCGTCACACCAGACGGGATTTGATACTCATGTCCTGCTGCATCAGCGACCGTCCAACCCCCAAGATCGACTGTCGTATCACCAGCATTCTTCAATACGATGTACTCATCGTTGAGGTTCTCGCTATCAGAGCCAGCAGCATCAGCGTGGACCTCTGACAGAGATATTGAAACACCCGATTGCGTCGTTCCTGGAGTTACTGTCGGGCTTGTAGTCCGATCTCCAGAGAGAGTGTACGTGCGTCGTCGCTCGGTAGACCCGCTTTCCCCAGGTTCGACTGGATCCGCTTGTCGTAGTTGAAGTGTGTCAGTCGGAGCGCTCGCCTGCGTCGCGACACTGAAACTTTGGCCAGAGCTCGTCACGACGATCGTCCCGTGAACGGCAGTCCAGTAGGTGTCAATATCGCGGGTTGCCAGTCGCTGTAGCACTTCCTCGTGCGGGTGTCCATACTGGGAATCGTACGCACTGGAGATGATCGCCACCTGTGGTGACGTCGCCTCGAGGAGTGCTGGGCTACTACTCGAATCGCTTCCGTGATGGCCAGTTTTGAACAGGTCGGCATTGAGCTCAGTACCGTAGGTTTCGACGAGGTATTCTTCAGCTGCCTGCTCACCATCGCCAGTCGTCAGGAACTGAAACGATCCATGCGAAACGTGGAGGACAATCGAGTTCTCATTTCGGGCTCCGTTTGCGAGGTACTCTTCTGGTGGGCTCAAGATCTGGATCGACGCGCCCTCGAAGGGGACCGTGTCACCAGCACGGACTTCGAAGAGGTCGACGTCGTGTGTCTCGACGGCATCGAGGTAATCTTGGTACGTCTGGCTACTCGAGGCAAGGCCTGGATCGTACACGGCGCCGATTCCCTCAGCCTCGGTTTCGAAATAGTTGATCACAGCTGCGTGGCCACCGATGTGATCAGCATCGCTGTGCGAAGTTACCAAATGGTCAATTCGCTGGACATCGTGGTTCTGTAGATATTGCAGGACAGCCTCGCCATCTGTCCGATAGTCTCCCGTATCGATCAGCATAGTTTCGTTCGACGTGCTTTCGAGGAAGATTGCCGTCGATTGGCCCACGTTGATGAAATGGATTTGGAGAGAACCTTCAGTTGGAGTCGCCGTCGATTGGGGCGCATCATCGATAGTCTGAGACGGTGTTGGCCCCGAGTCAAGCGTCGTCGTACAGCCAGCAAGGAGGACCAAAAACGCGACCCCAATCGTCACAACCGACGATCGGCTTGCAGAGAAACGCATTACCCGTATCTGGGCGTGTCAGAGGTATAATTCATGCGGTGGTTTATCGATCGAGTTCGATAATGACTCTCTTGTCTTGGTTATGGCCCCGACCACTCCTGGTCAATCTGCTCGATGCAACAAACTGGATCGAGACCCTGTTCGAGGGCGATCAAGTCAGCCAACTCGGCTGCGCGCTCTGCTCGGTCACGGTTGACGTGTCGTAACTCCAAACGCCACTGGGAGAGGGCTTCGATGATCAACAGCCAGTCCTGTGGATGGAAGTCAGTGTGTCGCTGCATCACACCGCTTTGAGCCGAGATCTGTTATAAATGTGCGGTAGACCTGTTGTCACGTGTCAATCTATTCGGCTCTCTACATATCGAGCCAGACTATCTCAGCGAAATCTAACGCATCCTGAAGATCTTCTGATAGCCGACCAATCACTCTCATCGCTTCAAATTTGGTTACATCCTCAGGAAAGTCCCACTCAGAAATCGAATAGTTCTCACAGACCAGAGTAAAAGTCGACCCCTCGGAAGATTCAAAGACTATCTGATATTCGTGGTGGTTGATCAGAATCTGCGGATTAGAAGAGGCCAATTCAATTTCGAATACTGGTTCGGCAGCTCCCCCACGATAGAAATCTGTAACTTCGCAGTCTGAATTATGGGCTGCGATTAGAACGTCACGATAGCCGTCATGCTCAATGAGTTCTATTGCTTCATCGGTAGACGAGAACCACTGCTGACCAGAGCCACCAGGGCTGTGTCTTCTAACCACTGCTGACTGAGCATCGGAAAGATCGTCTGTTTGTTCTCTTTTCAATGGTGGGAGCCCACCATTCTCGGCGTACTTCTCTTCCCAACCAGGAGGGACTTGGAAATCATTCCAGGGTTCGGTTGCCTTCTCAACAGTCACGTACTCTGTTTCGAGGTCATTCGGATCAACTGCCTTTGGGAAGTTCGCTTTGTAGACCTCGAGGGAATACTCACAGGCTTCGTTAAAGGCTTCCTCGGCCTCTTCTCCAGGAGCATAGTGACTACGTCCTGCGATGGTCCGGTAATAGAAGGCACGAGGTGATTCAGCGTGCTCCAGAGATGGCTCCGGAGAGTCTTGACGCTGTCCAATCCACCGGTTTGGAAAGCCATCAGTACCAGGTTCATAACGACGTGAAACTACTTCAGACTCGCCAATCTCGGGCCCCCAACGCTCGTATATGTCGCGACTCAATCGAAGTAGTTCCCCTTCTGGGAGTCTAGCATCAATCTTCGGGAATTGGTGAGTGTTTCTCTCTCTATCTGTAACCTCGATATAATCGTAGACTCGGTCACCTTCCCAGGTGATGTACCCCTCAGTCTCATCACCAAAGATACTCTGTGCGATTCGATCTAACGTTTCGTCCCCCGTTGAACTGAAGCCGGGTGTTTCAGTTGGGGTATACCCGTCACGATTCAGTACTGATGCGTAAGAGCCGTCCTGTTGCTCAAGACGTGTTCTGAAGGAGTTTATATCGCCCACGACGTCTGGATGGTTCGACAAATAATCCGTAAGAGCGTCTATCTCCTCAGATTCGAGTGAAGGAACGGTCACGCGTTGTGATGAAGTATCGGGATCAGCGTTCTGTGGCCGTCCTTCTTCGAGCGTGTATAGGTCTTTGATTTGCCGAAGAGGATGAACCAGGCTCCACGAAAGTTGATCTCCATCAGAATAACTCAGTGTGTCTGTGAGAAACTCAACCGCTCTCGGATCAATCTGGTATGTAATGTAGCCTACTTCGGGAGGCTTCGCTTTGATGAAATACTCTGTTTGGCGAGGATGTAGAGTATCGGACTTATTGACTCGGCGATTGAGAGTCGGCATCTACGATCAAACCGTGGAAGGTCATTACTATGAACCTTCTCCCTCATGGTGAATTTGAAGTGATATCAGGGTGGTCTGAACCAGATCTCTTTCGGCATGAACATTACCTCGAGCTCCCAGCACCCACACAGCATCCGTGTTCGGTTAAGGAGAGAAACCGAGAGACGCTAGCGTTTTGATGAGGTTATCTTCAGAAACCGCGTAGAGAGAGGTTGTGCTACCTGAACTCTCTCCAACACTCATACGACGCCGGTTGACTTCTCTCTTCCCAGCAGACCTCATCGAAGGCATCGCGCGCGAGCGCGATGCCGTCCAACGTCACCGGAAGATCGATATCACGATGCTCGTCTGGTCGCTCATCTTGGGCTTCGCCGTTGACGGCGAAACCCGCTCTATCGCCGCGTTTCAACGCGTCTACCAGACAGCGACCAACAAGAAGGTGTCTCGCTCCAGCTTCTACGACCGATTTACGCCCCAACTCCGAGATCTTCTGAGCGACCTCCTCGCGCACGCGCTCGAGGAGGTCGCGGCTCCTCACACCGCCGTACCGCAACTCACCCAGTTCCGCGACACGATGCTCGCCGATGCAACCGTCTTCAGATTGCATCGGCTTCTCACAGCGTTCCCAGCGACTCACCAAGATCAATCCGGCGCACAGCTGTATCTGGTCTACAATATGACCAAACGGACGCTCGCACAGTTCAGCCTCACCGACGAACGAACCCACGAAAGCAGCCAGTTCCGCACGGGGAACTGGCTGCGTGGGCGGCTGTTTCTGTTCGATCTCGGGTTCTACAGTTACCGTCGCTTCGCGTTAATCGACGAGAACGACGGCTTCTTCGTGAGTCGGTTGAAGACGAACACAAATCCGCGAATCGTCGGTGAGCGACGGAAATGGCGCGGGCGCGCCATTTCCTTGACAGGGAGCCATCTCCAGGAGCAACTCTCGAAGCTCAAGCGCAAGCACATCGATGTGACCGGTGAGTTCGAGTTCAAGCGACGGCAGTATGGTGAGAAGCAATCATTAGCCACCGTAGAGTTCCGCGTCGTCGGTGTCCGTAACGAGGACACCGACGACTACCACCTCTACGTGACGAACCTTCCGGGAGAGTTTACGCCAGAGCAGGTAGCAGCGCTGTACAGCCTGCGATGGAAGGTTGAGTTGCTGTTCCGGGAGCTGAAGTCACGGTATGGACTGGAGAAGTTCGAGACGGGCGATGAAGCGATTGCAGAGTTGCTCGTGATGGCGGCTCTGCTGACGCTGACAGTCAGCAGAGCCTTGCTAGCGGTGTTTCAGGAGATTGACCCGGATGTGGAGTATCCAGAAGAACGCTGGGCGACGACCTTGCGGTCGGTCGCCCAGCCAGTACTTGCTGATCTCGCACTTGCTCTCGGGCATCCGCCACCTAACCTTCCTGAACTGGTGCGTCGTGAGGCACGCCAACCAGAGAGATCACGCCTCACCTTGAACAAACGGGTGGCTCAAGCCTTTAATCCGGAGGTATGGCCTTAACCGAACACGGATGCAC
>NZ_JAOPKC010000038.1:0-13682 GCF_025517535.1 Halapricum hydrolyticum | reverse complement strand
TCTTGGAGGGTAGCTGCTTCTAAGCTCACCTCCCGGCTGTCTAGGGCTTGAGACCACCTTCAGAGGATTACACTTAATCCACACTTGGGGACCTTAACCAAACGCTGGGTTGTTCCCCTTATGGTACACAGGCTTACCCCGCGCACCGGACTCCCCGCGTCGACGGCGTCCGTAAGTTCGGAGTTTGACAGCCGAGCCGACCTCTCTCGAGGGCGGACACGGCAATCGGTCGCTCTACCTCACGGACTACCTCAGCGGAGGTCATGCTTCGACATGTTTCGGTTGGAACCAGCTGTTGCCGGACTCGATGGGCCTTTCACCCCTACTCCAAGGTCACGCGAGGGTATTGTAGGACACCAACGCTAACAGGCTTCCACGCACCTTTCGGTACGCTTCACCTTGCCCAGGAGTAGATCGTCCGGATTCGGGTCGTGTCCGTCTGGCTCCCCGCCCTTGAAGACGGCGGCCCTGGGGCAAAGCCCTGCGGCCATGTTGGTTTCCCTGTGCCTCCCCCGATGCTCGGGTTAGACTTGCCAAACAGACACACTCCCTGGCTCGTTTTTCAAAACGCACGACGGAACACCGGCTTCCCGTGAATCCTACTGTGCCTTCGCAGGCAGGTCGTTCTTCACGGGACCTTGTATGCCCCGTCGCTCCATCGCCAACTGATTTCAAGCCCTATTGCACCTCCCTTCTGAGGGTGCTTTTCAGCGTTCGCTCACGCTACTTGTTCACTATCGGTCTCGGAGAGTATTTAGTCTTGACAGACGATGCCTGCCAAATTCACGAGGGATTTCCAACCCCCGCTACTCAGGAACTGACGCACGACGTACTTGACTTCGATACGGGGTTGTCACCCTGTATCACGCTCCGTTCCAGGAGACTTCTCGAAGACGTTCGGCCGATGAGAGTCAGCCCAAAACACCACATATCCCGAAGGATTCGGTTTGGACTGTATCGCGTTCACTCGCGGTTACTGACGATATCGCATTCGCTTTCTCTTCCTGCCGGTACTAAGATGTTTCAGTTCCCGGCGTTCCCCATTGCGCGAAGCAATTGCGGTGAGGAGTTCCTATTAGGAGATCCTGAGTTCTTCGCCTCCGTGCGGCTCCCTCAGGCTTATCGCAGCTTGGCACGTCCTTCATCGGCTTCCGAGCCGAGCTATCCACCAGCTGGCATAGTAGCCAACTTGTGTGCAACTCGAATGAGTTGCGATGTGCGCAACTGCAAAGCAGTTGCGACGGTGTGTAGTCGTATAGACGACTACAACGTGTGCAACTGCTGAGCAGTTGCAACGTCACTGTAACTCGATGAAACGAGTCCAGTGGACGCCTGGATCGCACGTACACACGGTGTCATTTACACGCCCGAGGTGGTAAGACGGTGCGTGCATCAACCCTTCCCACCCACGCTTGCCGCGGGGTGGTGCATCGGTCGTCCGTACCCGGTTCGAACGCCGTCGCCCACTTAAGGGGAACGGTTCGAGCCGGACACGAGATATGGACCCACTGGGATTTGAACCCAGGGCCTCCGCCTTGCAAAGGCGGCGCTCTGCCGCTGAGCTATGGGCCCGGCGAAATGTTAGCCCTGGTAGTTCGTAGGTGCCCGAACGGGCTGTCGCGAACGGACTCGAGGTGGGCTGGGGCGACGCCCCAGTCCCGACCGTTAGGAGGTGATCCAGCCGCAGATTCCCCTACGGCTACCTTGTTACGACTTAAGCCCCCTTGCGGAGCCCAGATTTGACCATCGCATGATGGCCTCATCCGGACCCCACTCGGGTGCTTTGACGGGCGGTGTGTGCAAGGAGCAGGGACGTATTCACCGCGCGCTTCTGACACGCGATTACTACCGAATCCAGCTTCATGAGGGCGAGTTTCAGCCCTCAATCCGAACTACGACCGGGTTTAGGGGATTAGCGCTTCCTCTCGGAATGGCATCCCACTGTCCCGGCCATTGTAGCCCGCGTGTCGCCCGGCACATTCGGGGCATACTGACCTACCGTTGCCCGTTCCTTCCTCCGCTTTGGCAGCGGCAGTCCCCCTAGTGTACCCAGCCATCGCAAGATGCTGCTGGCAACTAAGGGTGCGGGTCTCGCTCGTTGCCTGACTTAACAGGACGCCTCACGGTACGAGCTGACGGCGGCCATGCACCTCCTCTCAGTGGCTCCAGTAAGCGCATCAAACTGACCTTCACTGCACACTGTCGGTGCCGGTGAGATGTCCGGCGTTGAGTCCAATTAAACCGCAGGCTCCTCCGGTTGTAGTGCTCCCCCGCCAATTCCTTTAAGTTTCATCCTTGCGGACGTACTTCCCAGGCGGTCCGCTTCACGGCTTCCCTACGGCACAGCGCAGGCTCGTAGCCTGCGCCACACCTAGCGGACATCGTTTACGGCTGGGACTACCCGGGTATCTAATCCGGTTCGAGACCCCAGCTTTCGTCCCTCACTGTCGGATCCGTCTTCCCGAGGCGCTTTCGCCACCGGTGGTCCGTCCAGGATTACGGGATTTCACTCCTACCCCGGACGTACCCCTCGGGTCTTCCGGTCCCAAGCCAGACAGTTTCCGCTGGACGCCGACGCGTTAGGCACGTCGATTTCCCAACGGACTTGTCTGGCCAGCTACGGACGCTTTAGGCCCAATAAGATCGGCCATCACTCGTGCTGCCGGTATTACCGCGGCGGCTGGCACCGGTCTTGCCCAGCACTTGTTCCTGTACCTCCCTACGGTACAGAAAAGCGAGGACTATATGCCCTCGCACTCGGAGTCCCCTTATCGCACTGTCGTGCAGTGTAAAGGTTTCGCGCCTGCTGCGCCCCGTAGGGCCCGGTATCTTGTCTCAGATACCGTCTCCGGGCTCTTGCTCTCACAACCCGTACCGATTATCGGCACGGTGGGCCGTTACCCCACCGTCTACCTAATCGGCCGCAGCCACATCCTATGGCGCCGGAGCGTTTCCAACTCTCCGCACTCCAGCAGGAGAGCTGTATCCGGAATTAGCCTCAGTTTCCCGAGGTTATTCCGGTCCATAGGGTAGTTTGGCCACGTGTTACTGAGCTATCTGCCACGGGTCTAAACCCGTGCGACTAGCATGGCTAAATCGGACTCCGATAGCAATGGCCTCCGGCAGGATCAACCGGAATGTTCCTGGCCACAAAGGCCAGGGGGTTAGGCGGGAAACACACCCGGATGGGTGTGTTGCTATCGCATTGAGTCACGTTCGACGACACCCCGATCGGGTGTCACCGAACTACCAGGGCTAACATCAGATCCCATCTATACGGCGGACCGCAGGGGTGGAATCCTCATTTCCTCCGGACCTGAACGTTGCCCGGGAAAGGACTTAAGCCCTTCGAACCGGGTGTGATCGAGGTCCGATGTGGCCAGGCGTTGACGGCCCCGGCCAGGCCACGTTCGCATCACATCCGAACACCCTGTTACACTTAAGGGCGTCGGATCGGTCCAGCCCGGGAGGACCCGGGCCGGAACGCGGATGCTCCATCCGAAAGCCCGGGGCGTCCCGGGCAATCGGGTGATCGGTGACCAGGCGGGGCGACCGTCCGCCCTGCGCCACTTCGCATTCGATTCGAAGAGGGGTATTCACTTAAGGGCGTCGAACCGGAGCCGCCTCGTCATGCGATTACACGGGCCAACTGCATGAAGAATCCCCCTGTTATCGAATGGCAGTATCGTAGTGGCCATCGTGCTCCATCGGGACCGAATAAATCGGTACAGCAATCGTGCCAGTGCTGGTCGACGACCTGCAACGAAAGGATCGCACCAGCAAACGGTTGCAACCGCCAGTATCCCAGGAGAAACGGGACACGGGAGAGATGCCAGTCAGCACTTCGCGTGATCGTTGACTCTCACGCCCGCGTGGGCACACGAAGGAAAGTTGGTCTCAGGGATCAGATCTCGTCGAGATGCTCGACGCCCTGCTTGGAGACGTTCCCCTTCGTGATCTCGCCCGGCATCCAGTCAGGTTTGTCTTCGGGAGCCTTCTCTTCCCAGGCCCAGCCTTCATAGATGTGGACTTTCTTTGTGCCTTTCTCACGGAGTCGCAGTTCCGTGGGGTCGACTTCGTCCTCGCTGGGTGCGGGATCGAGTCGCCGGGCAGCCTTCAGTGCAGCCTGGCGAGGTGTGCTCCCAGAGAAGACGCTTGATTCTGTCCCGTCCGATTCCCGGAGTGCGAAGTTTCGCTTGTCTTGGTCGGGTGCCATGGTTTGACCTCTCCGTGTGGAATCAGCACATGGCTCATTATAAATATACCCCCAAAATCCGGTCCCGTCGGCCAGTTCATTTATAAGTCTGGTCGGAAAGAGTGGTGAAAACTGCCGGAAACGGGGCCAAGACGGGGGCGGCGTGCGTCTCGCGCGCGCTTACCGGGAGAGAAGAGTCGGAGAGACCCGGCACGGTAGACTTAAGTATGTCCTGCGGCGATGGACGAGACAAGATAGCGCGATGGTGCGAAAGAAGAAGCTCAGCCCGAGTGGTGCCAAAGACGAGGACGGGGAGTATCACAACGTCCACATCAACCTCCACGAGGACGAGCTCGCCGTCGCAGGCATGGAGATCGGCGACGAGGTGTTCGTCAGGGTACGAGACAACAAGATCATCATCCAGAAGGCCGATCAGGAGGACGTCGAACACGAGTTCTGACGATGAGTCTCTACGAACGCCTCCGACCGCTGTTGTTCCGACTGCCGCCCGAGACGGCTCATTCGATTGCCCACACGGGCATGGCGGTGGTCGAGCGGACGCCGCTGCCGGCAGTGTTGCAACGAGGGTTCGCCGTGGATGACGACCGGTTGCACGTCGAGGCGTTCGGACAGGAGTTCCCGAATCCGGTCGGCGTAGCGGCCGGCTTCGACAAGAACGCACAGGTTCCGAGGACGCTCTGCGGGCTCGGGTTCGGCCACGTCGAAGTCGGCGGCGTGACCCCCGAGCCCCAGCCAGGGAACCCCCGCCCCCGAGTGTTTCGCCTGGTCGAAGACGAGGGATTGGTCAATCGCATGGGGTTGAACAACGAGGGTGCGGACGTCATCGGCGAACGCCTCCGATCGACTGACGCAGGGTTCCCCGTCGGCGTGAACCTCGCGAAAAACGAGACGACAGCCGCCGAAGACGCGCCGACGGATTACCGCAACGCCTACGAGCAGGTTGCCGAGGGCGGGGACTTCTTCGTCGTGAACGTCTCCTGTCCCAACTCGGAGGGGTTCCGAGACCTCCAGAACCGCAAGACGCTGGAGGGGATCCTCGGGGAGCTCCGGGACGCAGGGGCGAGCCCACTGCTGGTGAAACTCTCGCCGGACCTGCCCGAGCCCGCACTCGAAGAGACGATGGAGCTGGTCGAGGAGTACGACCTGGAAGGTGTGATCGCAACGAACACCTCGACAGCGCGACCGGACACGCTCGAAAGTCCGAGTCGCGTCGAGGAGGGTGGACTCTCGGGGAAGCCGATCGAGGAGACCGCAACGGAGACGGTCCGGTTCGTCGCCCGACGGACGGACGTGCCGGTGATCGGGGTCGGTGGCGTGTTCACTGCCGCGGACGCCTACCGGAAGATCCGTGCGGGTGCGAGCATGGTCCAGTTGTACACGGCATTCATTTTCCGTGGCCCGACCGTCGCTCGCGAGATCAACCGCGGGCTGGCGACGCTACTGGAGCGCGACGGGTTCGACAGCGTCAGCGAGGCCGTCGGCGCGGACCTGTGACGTTGCGCGACGGGTACGGTGACGACGACCGGTACTGTTAGGGTCGTATCAGTCCCACACACGGGTGATGGGACGCGTTCGTACGTGGCTGGCTCGCAACCGGGAGCGACTGGCCGTCTGGATACTCGTGGTCGTCTTGCTGGCCGTCGCAGGGTTCCTGTTGTATTTCGGAACGCCCTTTCACGGCAGCGACGTGAGCGTCCAGGCCGTCCAGGAAGACGACCGAATCGAGCTCGAACGAATGAACGGCGATTACCTCCTCCGACCCGCAAACGCCGACTCGACGACAGGACTGGTGTTCTATCCCGGCGCACGCGTTCACCCGGACGCCTACCTGTCGTCGCTGTCGCCGCTGGTCACGGAGGCGAACGTAACGGTCGTCGTGGTGAAGATGCCGCTGAACCTGGCCGTTTTCGAGCAGGGCGCGGCCTCGCGCGTGATCGAGACTCACGACGTCCAGCAGTGGTACGTCGGCGGCCACTCGCTGGGTGGGGCGATGGCCTGCCGATACGCGGAGAAGAATCCCGGACGCGTCTCCGGAGTCGTACTGTTCGGGTCGTACTGTGACCGGTCGATCGCCGAAACCGACCTCCGGGTACTGAGCGTCACGGGGGCGGACGACACGGTGCTCGACCGGCAGACCTACGACCGAAACAGGGCGAACCTGCCGGCCGACGCCACCGTCAGGGAGTTGCCGGGCGTGAACCACACGCAGTTCGGCAGCTACACCGGCCAGCGGGGCGACCGACCGTCGGGAACGTCCTACGAGGTCGCCCACCGGCGGCTGGCGAACGTGACCGTGCCGTGGTTCCGGGAGGCGAGCGAAAGCGGTGCCGATCAGGGCGTGAGCCGGGAAACCGACAGCCACTCGACCGTCTCGCCGACGAGCGCGAACACCATGCGCTTGCGGACGCCGTGAGCCAGTCGGACGTCGAGCGCGAGGTCCCGCGGCGCGAAAGCGTGGTCGGCCGGGAGTACGCGGACGAGTAGTTCGGAGTGGCCGAGTTCGTCGACGTGCTCGACGTCGGCATACGTTCGAAAGTCGGCACCGAACTTGTAGCCGGTCTTGGGCACCACGCTCCGGTCGCGAAGCGCACGATAGACCGCCAGCCTGCGGTCGAAACGCTCGCCCTCGACCGTCCGACCGCGTTCGACGACCTCGCTCTCTTCGAGGGCCAGCACGCCACGGCGGGCCAGCGCCGCGGCTTCGAGCAGCGACAGTTGCAACGGCGCGCCGTCGTCGTCGAGCGGCTGCCCGTAGAATCCGTGCTCGTACAGTTCCATTGGTGGATCCCAGACGAGCACGCGGTCCTCGAGCAGTTCAGCCGGAACGCCGCGCGGGAGTTCCGGCTCAGTCGTGCCCTGAACGTCGGGGCGATCGGTTTCGAGATACGTGATCGAGGATTCCTCGTCGACGACGGCGAGGACCGTCTCCCCGAGCGTGCGGGCCGGGACGTCGGTTCGCTCACCGATCGCCCGGACACGGTAGGCGACCGCGTCATCCCACGGTCCCTTCCCCCGCGGATAGACGAGAAAGTCCACGCCCGCCTCGTCGGTCGGCGAGAGATAGAATCCCCGGTCACGCAGGTCCTTGTAGACGAGCACGTCGATCTCCGAGACGGCGTCCGAGGACAGCAACGCCCGGAAGTCCAGTTGCTCGCCCGAGTCGGCGTCCCGGATCGTCTCGACGTCGCCGCGATAGAGGATGTGCGCGGCTTCGACGGGCGCCAGTTCCAGATCGCCGTCGACCGAGCGTCCGTACCCGCGCGCGTCGTGAAACCGTTCGCGTGCCTGTCGGCCGCCACGAACGGTCGATCCGTCGAGCGTGAGTTCCATATCTAGTCCTGCCCGCTCGCGCGCAAAGAGCCTACGGTCCGCTATCCGACGACGGGATACGCACGGCCCGCTGGTCGGGGTGAGCCTACGGTCCGCTCGGCGGTTCGAGTTCGGCAGCCGAACAGGTCGCGTCCAGACAGCGTCGCCCGCCGTCAGTGTCGAACAGCGGGAGTCCGCAAGCACACTCGCCGGCGATCGTCCCCGAAGGGAGCGCAAAGCCGGTATCACAGTCGGGGTAGTTCTCACAGCCGGCCAGTAGGCCGCCGCGCCGAAGGATACGCAGGTCGCCCCCGCAGTTCGGACACGCCCACTCGCGGTCGAACGCTCGCTTGACCGCCGCGTCCATCGATTCACACTCGCGGTCGAGACAGACCTCGAAAGCGTGTCCGCGTTCGACGCGCATGAGCGGGAGGCCACACTCACAGCGCTCCTCGAGGACGGTCGCGTCGCCGGGCAGTCCGAACCGGACCGCACAGCCGGTACAGGAGACGCCGTCGGACGTGCGAACGAGCGTTCCCGAACACTCCGGACAGTCCCCGACCGGACGCCCGGCAGCGCTGGCGGGGTGGCGGCCGCGTTCGAACTCCTCGTGAACCTCGACCCTGAGGTGCTGGTTGCCGTCACGGGCCTCGATCCGGTCGCCCTCGACGGTGACGGATTCCGCCCGGGTGAGCCACGCGACGGGCTGGTACCCGTCGGCGTCGTGAACCAGCACGGTGTTATCCGGCTTGACCAGGACGATCATGCGGCCGCGCTGCTCGTGTGCGCGAACCCGGTTGCCGTCGAACGTACTCGTACACTCCCCGGCCCTGACAGCGATTGCGTCATGCATACCGCCGAGTGGCGTCGACTTCGGGTTTAAACTCTCGGGAGAATCGCCGCTGCCTCGCTGGCCGTCACATCGCCACCGCTTTGCCGGCCGTCGCCCAAGCACCGATATGCCCGCAGTGCTGTTCGACATGGACGGCGTCGTCGTCAATTCGGAGCGGTTCTGGCCCGATCTCGAAACCGAGCGGCTCTTTCCGGAAGTCGTCCCGGACGGGGACGTCGACCCCGAGGAAGTCATGGGAATGAACTACCGGGAAATCTACGACTACCTGGCGGAACACTACGAGGTCGCGGTCGGCCGCGAGCGGCACGTCGAACTTTTCGAGGAGCTCGCCCGGGAGATATACGGCGAGCGTGCGAGCCTCATGGACGGCTTCGAAGAACTCCTCGCGGAGTTGCAGGCGAGCGGGATCGACGTCGGGCTGGTGACCTCGTCGCCGCATGCGTGGATCGACGTCGTGCTCGATCGCTTCGGTCTGGAGGGACGCTTCGACGCGGTCGTCAGCGCCGAGACCGTGCCACGCGGCAAGCCCGAACCGGACGTCTACCGGCGAGCCCTGGAGGAACTCGAAGCGGACCCCGACGCGACCGTCGCCGTCGAGGACTCGACGACGGGTGCCAGGGCAGCGAAGGCCGCCGGGATCCGATGTGTCGGATACACCGGCGTCCACGACGGGATCGACCCCGAGGTCGTCGACGCCGTCGTCTCCGACCCGGAACAGTTGCGGACAGTGCTATTCGAACAGTTCGAGTAATAGAGCGGAGGAATCCGATTGCGAGACGCTACCAGAATCGTTACCGGCCGTACTCGCGGCCAAGCAACAACGAGACGACGTGCGCGACGAGGAGGGCGACAAACGCGTACGTCGTCGCGCCGTCCAGACCAGTAAACAGGAGCGGAAGGTACACGAACGGCAAGACGACCGCTGTCCAGAAGCCGACGAACCGGACAGTCGGAACGATCGTTGCTCGGACAGTCGCCAGGCCGAACCCGAGCGACTTTCGGAGACTTTCACCACCAGTCGGAGACGCGTTTGACATCGCGGGGACACCCAGCAGGCCATACGCGCCACCACCACATATAGGGGTCCGATCGTTAGCGCCATTTTACGCCGTTAAAATCATCCTTCTCAGGGGTTCTGAAGGGTATGTCATACGTTGACATTGTTTAAAAGTGCCTCAAATCCCCGGAGACCTTTTATCGAGAGATCTAAGGACGTTTCTCGGATCCAGTGGAAATTCGTGCCACGCAACACCTGGCCACGGTGGTCGGAGCCGGCGGGGCGCCAGCCCAGGACGAGCAGCGGCCGGGCCCGTCAGGTCTACAGAACCTCGACGGACCGGGCTTCGACGACCGGTTCGAGCGGGAGTTCGGGATAGGCGATCTCGACCCGGAACGTGAGTTGGTCGGCATTGCCACCGAAGACGCCGACCGGGAGCGTCGTCTCGCCGAGATAGCAGTCGGTCGCAGTCATCTCGACGCCGTTGACTGTGATCCGGACGCCGGCACGGGCACCGCCGGCCACGTTCCGGACCGTCACTTCCTGCATGCTGTTCTCGCCGCGGGCGATCGTCTCGGGGAACGATCCCCATTCGACGACGACCCTGGGGAGGTCCCCGGCGTGTTCCTGGATCCGTTCGGCGACGCCGTCGCTCAGGCCGGCGGCGACCAGTTCGTCGCGGTCGGCGTCCAGTACGTCCGCCGGCGTCGCGAGATCCGCAGCCGCGAGCGTCTTCGCCCGGCCGGATCCGACACCGTCGATGGCCGTCAGCCCGACCGCGTCCGCGCTGAGGCCGTGCTCGACGCGCGCCTCGACGCGGCGGGCCAGGTTCGCCGCGCGAGCGTCCGCGAATCGGTCGAGAAACGCCCGCAACGCCGCAAGCAGGCGCAGCGCGTTCTGCCTGATCACCCAGGCGTCGCTTTTCAGTTCCGAGGGGACGGTCCCGTTCATCCCCGACCGGAGGATCGCATACACCTTTCGGGGGCCAGGATCGAGCGACTCGCCGCGGCCGCCCAGGACCGCGTCGACGGCGTCTTCCTCGTCCTGTCGGGCCGAGACGCTATCGAAGGCGCCCGCCTGCGCGATGGCTCTGAGGACGTCGTCATCGGTCAGGCCGTCAGCCTCTTCGGCCAGATCTGCGAACGATCGGGCGGTGTCGAGCCGGAGATAGAACTTCGAGGCGAGGCGACCCAGTGCCGTCGCGTTGACGGACAGATCCTCATCCATTTCGATGAAGCCGCGATCGACCAGTCCGCGGAGCGTGCGCGAGGCGTGTTCCCGGAGGTTGGCAGCGTTCGCGTACTGCTCGGGGGCGCTCTCGGCCCGGACGTGATAGAATGTCGTCTCCAGCCAGGAGAGCACGTCATCCAGATCGTCGATCGTCCCCATCGCGATCTCGGCGTTGAGGTGGGCGGGCAGATCCTCCGCCAGCCGGGACTCGATGTCCTTGCCGTCACGGAGCAAACGCCGGTACTTGTCGGCCTCGCTCCGGTCGGCGATCACCCAGGCGTACCCGGTGTCGTCGTAGCCCGGCCGACCGGCTCGCCCGAGCATCTGGAGGACGTCCAGCGGGCTCATGTCGACCTCGCCTTCGAGAGGATCGTGGTATTTGGTGTCACGAATCACGACACACCGGGCGGGCAGATTTACGCCCCAGGCGAGCGTCGAGGTCGAGAACAGTAGCTGGATCTTGCCCTCTCGGAACCACTGTTCGACGCGGTTTTTGTCGTCGCGAGAGAGCCCAGCGTGGTGGAAGGCGACGCCGTCGAGCACCGACTGGCGAAGCGTGTCGTTGCTCAGCTCGGCGGCGTCGTTGTGAAAGTCGTAATCGCCGCGGGCACCCATCGAGACGTCGCGTTCGACCAGCTCGTCGCGGGCTTTCTTGGCGGCCTGGACGGTGTCCTGCCGGGAAGAGACGAAGACCAGCGCCTGTCCCTCGTCGTCGAGGTGCGGCTCGACGAGGTCCATCGCGCGGTAGAGCCGACGATACTTGTCGGCGAAAGCGTTGTCACCGTGCGTGTAGGTCTTGACGTCGGCGTTGAGCGGGACCGGGCGGTACTGGTCGCCGAACTGGAAGGTCGTCTCCAGCGGGGCGTCGAGCCAGGCGGCCACGTCCTCGACGTTCGGCATCGTCGCCGACAGCGCGACGATCCGGGGGTCACAGAGTCGCCGGAACCGCGAGATCGTCACCTCCAGGACCGACCCGCGACGCTCGGAATCGAGCAGGTGCACCTCGTCGATGACGCAGGTGTCGATGTCAGTCACGAACGAATACCGCGGCGTGTCGTGTTTGCGGGTCGCCGAGTCAGCCTTCTCGGGAGTCATCACGAGTACGTCGGCACGCTCGGCGCGGCGCGGGTTGAGTTCGCGCTCGCCAGTGACGACGTACACCGAATAGCCCAGATCCTCGAAGCGCTCCCACTCTCGCTCCTTCTCGTTGGTGAGCGCACGAAGCGGGGCGATAAACAGCGCCGTCCCGCCCGTCCGAAGCGTCTCGCAGATCGCGACTTCGGCGACCGCCGTCTTGCCGCTGGCGGTCGGCGCGCTCACGACGAGGTTGTCATCACGGTCGAGCAGTGCCGGCAGCGTCTCGGTCTGCATCCGGTTGAACCGCTCGAAGGGAAAGGCATCGGCGAACTCCGGAAGCACCTCGGAGACGGGGAGTTCCGTCTCGCTGTCTACGTGGGAGGCCACACCGAAACCGAGGTGTCTGCGGGCATAGTGCTTACGGAGAACTCCGGAGATGCTACCGCCGCGCTCGAAGCGGGGCAGTTGACGACAGCGGTGCGCTGTCTGGAAGTGACCCGCTTGCTGTCACACCCGCGAAGACGACGTACGCCAGCGTTTGTGCGCTTCGGCGACGAGCAGGACGGAGATGAGCGGGCTCGTGAACTGGTGGAGAAAGATCCGCACCGGGCTGATCGCGTCGCCCTCCCCGATCGTGTTCGGTCCGTGCTGGTCGAGACGACGCGCCGTCCGGTCAGTGGACAGGCCGTCTTCGCTCGACGCCAATGCATCAAGCGTCTCGTCTACGGTAGCTGCATGCCAGCCCGTCATATCCATGCCACGCTACGGGTCCTGAAAACGAACTGTCAGCACAGGGACTGGCGATCGTCGAACGACTCGTTCGGCGACGCTTCCGATCACAATGCGGTCGAGACCCGTCCGTCCGTGAGTCCCCATGACAATCATATCGACGCCGTGTCCGGAAGCGTAGTCCAGGATCGCTTCGTGTGGGGTCCCCTCCACGACCTCGGTCACGACAGTCAGCCCGGCTTGCGTTCCGGCCACCTCGATATCTCGCACTGCCTTGCGACCCTCGTCCCGGAGCGTTTCGAGGAGCGATCCGGAACGCGCCAGCCGCGTGTCGACGACGTACAGGACATGCAACGTCGCGTCCCACTGCGATGCGATCTCGATGACGTGCCTGAGCGCACCGTTCGCGCTCTGACTCCCATCCGTCGGCATCAGCACATCGCTGTACATACTCTCTTGTCGAGCGGAAAAGACATAAATCCCGGTCGGGAGAACCGCACTCGCGGCTTCTCTTCGACGGGCACAGGCGACGTCCCGGCTTTTTTCAGGGCCGTATAAACCGATTGGGCTACGACGGCGAACGGTTATGGGTCTAGTACCGGTCTGTATTCGGAGATAAGAATGGAACAGCATCCAGACACTTCGGAGGAGGGATCCACGCGAGGGAGTCGCACCGACCCGGCGTCACGAGGCGCGCGCGGCGGGGACTCCCGGAACAACCGTACGTCTTCGAAAAACGGCGCGACGATCGACACGGTTTTGGTCCCGGTGGATGTCAGCGAGCACGCCCAGCGCGCCGCAGCACACGCGATAGCACTCGCTCAGCGCGAGGGCGCAACGCTACACGCGCTGTACGTCGTGGACACTCGAGAGATGGGGGAGCCGGCGTTGAGCAGCATGGAGATCGTCATCGAGGAGCGCAAAGAGCGGGGTTGGAAAGTCCTCGCAGCGGTCGCCGAGACGGCCGAAAGGCACGGCGTTCCGGTCGAAACGATCTGCTGTCACGGCGATCCCGCCGACGAGATCCGGGCTGTCGCCGACGAGATCGATTCGGATCTCATCATCGTCGGCAAGCGGGGTGAGACCCACGAGCACCGTGGGGGGACAGTCACCCGGGAACTGCTACGCGAGGACGACCGCGTCGTTGTAGTGTAATTTCGTGGTTACTCGTAACCTCAGCTTTGCACGTTAGCGTCAGCTGTTGAATGAACGAACAGGTGATCGATTTCTTCCATCAGGTCATCGACGCCACGATCATTATTGTCCCGAAC